>NZ_DAISHJ010000010.1:42090-94524 GCF_036822615.1 Aggregatilinea sp.
CTGCTCGGTGACGCGCCGGGCGTCACCGTGGCGGGGCAGAGCGCGGCAGGCGACGACCTGAGCGATCTGGCTGCGCCGTTTGCGCCGGACGTGATCGTGTGGGATCTCGGCTGGGACGCGGAAGCGTCGCTGGCGCGCATGGGCGGCCTGGACGATGCAGGCGTGCCGGTGATCGGATTGCTGTTGAGTGAGGATGCGGCGGCCTCGGCCTGGAACGCAGGCGCGCGTGGGCTGATCCTGCGCCAGACGGAGCCGGATCCGCTCGTCGCGGCGCTGCGGGCGGCGGCGTTGGGATTGGTCGTGCTCGATCCGGCGCTGGCGGAGGCCGCGCTGGTCATGCCCGGCGATTCGCCCGCCGATCCCGGCGCGCTGCTCACCCCGCGCGAGACGGACGTGCTGCGCCTACTGGCCGAAGGGCTGGCGAACAAGGCCATCGCACAGCGGCTGGACATCAGCGAGCACACGGTTAAGTTCCACGTCAACGCGCTGCTGCGCAAGCTCGACGCGCAGAGCCGTACCGAGGCCGTGATCGAAGCTACTCGGCGCGGACTGATTTTGCTGTAACTCCACTCACGCTTTCTCATCCTAGCCAAAAGGATAGGATCACCCTGCCCGGACGGGGGAAGACGTCCGGGCGCGGCGGGCGTATGCTGGAATCATGGACAGGATGTAGCGTGAGGAGTGGACAATGCCCGGTGTATTGCAAGACCTATCGGATGCGATGGCGAACGCCGCCGAGACCGTCGGCCAGAGCATCGTGCGCGTCGAGGGACGCAAGCGGTTGGCGGGGACCGGCGTCGTGTGGTCGGCGGACGGCGTGATCGTCACGGCGCACCACGTGGTGCACAAAGAAAGCGGCATCGAGATCGGCCTGCCCGATGGCTCGATCGCGTCCGCGTCGCTGGTGGGGCGCGATCCGTCCACGGATCTGGCCGTGCTGCGCGCGGAGACGAACAGCCTTACCGCACCAGCGTGGGGCGAGATCGACAGCGTGAAGGTCGGCCAGTTGGTGCTGGCGTTGGGCCGCCCCGGCAAGTTCGTGCAGGCCACACTCGGCGTGGTGAGCGCGCTCGGCCAGGGTTGGCGCACCCCGCCCGGCGGCCAGATCGACCGCTACTTGCAAACCGACGTGCTGATGTATCCCGGTTTTTCCGGTGGGCCGCTGGTCAGCGCGGGCGGTGAGGTGATCGGCCTCAACAGTTCGGCGCTGCTGCGCGGCGTCAGCGTAGCGCTCCCGGTGCCGACCATCCGACGCGTGGTAGAGTCGCTGCTGCAGCACGGACACGTGCGGCGCGGCTACCTGGGCGTCGCAGCGCAGCCGGTCCGCCTGCCGGAAGCGCTGCAAGAGCAGTTGGGGCAGGAGACGGGCGTGCTGCTGGTCTCGGTCGAGGCGGGCGGTGCGGCGGATCAGGCCGGGCTGGCGCTGGGCGACACCATCGTCGCGCTCGACGGCCAGCCGGTGCGTCACATGGACGATCTGCTGAACCTGCTGACGGGCGAGCGCATCGGTGTCAGCGTGCCGGTGAAGATCGCGCGCGGCGGGCAGCTTCAAGATATGGCTGTGACGGTTGGTGAGCACGCCTGAGGGGGCGACTATGAGTGACATCGTGCGGCAGCTCGACGACGAGCTGGCCGGGATCGTTGCAGCGGTGCGGCTTTGTCTGGTGCAGGTGCGCTACCGCGACCGCAGCCTGGGTGCGGGCACGATCTGGCACGCGGACGGGCTGATCGTCACCAACGCGCACGTCGCGCAGCGCGGCGGCCTGACCGTTACGCTGCCGGACGGGCAGACCCTTCCGGCGCGGCTGCTGGCGCGCGATCCCGACTGCGACCTTGCGGCGCTGTCCGTGGAGGCGCACGACCTGCCCGCGATCCCGCTGGGCGACTCGCGCACGCTGTGTCCTGGCGACTGGGTGATGGCGCTCGGCCATCCCTGGGGCGCACTCGGTGCGGTGACGGCGGGTATCGTGGTCGGCATGGGCGCGGACTGGCCGGAGATACTGCCCGGTCGCAATGACTGGCTGGTGGCGAGCCTGCACTTGCGCCCCGGCCACTCCGGCGGTCCCCTGGTGGACGCGCAGGGAAAGTTAGTCGGAATCAATACGTTGATGAACGGCCCCGACGCGGGCGTGGCGATCCCGGTGCACGTCGCGGCGCGCTTTCTGAAGGACGCGCTCGACGACGAGCGCCGCCGCGCTCAACCGGAAGCGCACGTGCAGGCGGCGGGCGATCCCGGTCCGCGATACATCTAAATTGGCCCGCTTGTAGGGACGTATAGCTATACGTCCCTACAAGACCATACGACACGCCCCGATCCCAGGAAAAAGATGGGATCGGGGCGCGTTGTTGTTTTGGGCTAATTGCTGACGGCTAACCGCTATTTGCTGCTTGCGAACCGATACGTCTCTTTCGCCAGCCCATAGGCCGTGGCGTGGGCCATTGCGTCGGCGTCTGCGCGGGTGACGATGCCGCGCGCGACCAAACCCGCGATCCAGTTGACGCTGGCCCGCCGCCACAAATCGTGCCGCGCCGGGATCGACGGGAAGGCGCGCGTGTCGTCGTTGAAGCCCGCCGTGTTGTACAGCCCCGCTGTCTCTACGATGCGCTCGAAGTAGTACTCCATGCCATTCAGGCTGTCGAAGAACCACCACGGCGGCCCGATGCGCAGCACGGGGTAGTGCCCGGCCAGCGGAGCCAGCTCGCGCGAATACGTCGATTCGTCCAGGGTGAAGATCACCAGCCGGAAGCGCGGATCGGTGCCGTAGGTATTCAGCAGCGGCTGCAGTTCGCGAGTGAAAGTGGTGTGCAGCGGGATGTCCGCGCCCTTGTCGCGCCCAAATCGTGCCGCCACGTCGCGGTTGTGGTCGCGCAGCGAGCCGATGTGCATCTGCATCACCAATCCGTCCTCGGCGCTCATGCGCGCCATCTCCATCAGCATGTGCGCCGTGAAGCGCGCCGCGTCGTTGTCCGTATCCTCCTCGCCGCGCAATGCGCGCTGGAAGATCGCGTCGGCTTCGCGCTCGGAGAGGCGTGCTGTGTGCGCCGTTTGCGCCGCGTGATCCGTCGCCTGCGCGCCCATGTCCTTGAAGAAAGCGCGACGCTGTTCCAACGCCTGGATGAAGTGCGCGTAATCTGTGACGGCGATGCCGCTGACGTTGCTCAGCAGATCGATCTGGTCGCGCCAGCCGGGGCTGCCCAGGTTCACCACGGCGTCGGGGCGGAAGGTGGGCCGGATGTCGCCGCGCCAGCCGGAGTCACGGATCGCGCGGTGGTGCTCCAGCGTATCGGTCGCAGCGTCGGTGGTGCACAACACCTCGATGTTGAACTGCTCGAACAGCGGGCGTGGGCTGAACTCCGGCGACTTCAGCCGCGCGTCGATCTGGTCATAGATCGCCTGCGCGTTGTCGCCGGTCAGCGGCTCGTCGATGCCGAACAGATCGTGAAATTCCTGCTTGAGCCACTGGCTGGTCGGTGTAGCCCGGAACAGGTAAAAGTGTTCGGCGAAGATCTGCCAGATTTTGCGGTGATCCTGCTCGGTGGGGCCGCCGTCGATACGCGGCACGCCGAGCGCTTCCAGCGAGACGCCGCGCGAGTACAACATGCGGAACACGTAGTGGTCGGGGATGATGAAGAACTCCGACGGCGATCCGAAGCTCGCGTCGGGGTCGGAAAACAGGCGCGGCTCGACGTGCCCGTGCGGGCAGATCAGCGGCAGGTCGCGCACCTGCGCGTACAGGCCCAGCGCGATGTCCTTCTGGCGCGCGTCGGGGCCGAAGTAGCGGTCGTCAGGCAAATAGTCTTGAGAAGCTGCGGTCATCGTGTGCTCCTTAACCTGAATTATCTTGACAAACCCCCTGGGGTTGGTGTTTACTGTAATCGATTACACTATACCATAAAATGTTACGGTTAGAGCGATTAGAGAGCCAAATGCCCGCCAAAATGCAAGACGTCGCCCGGTTGGCCGGGGTCTCCACGGCCACCGTTTCCCGCGCACTCAACACGCCGGAGCTGGTCAGCACAGAGACGCACCAACGCGTGATGGCGGCCATCCACGAGCTGGACTACAAGATCAATCTGGCGGCCCGCAACCTGCGCACCAACCGCACCGGCACCCTCGCGATCGTGATCCCCACCATCGCCGATCCGGTCATCAACCGCGCCGTGGAAGCCGTCGAAGACGCGGCCATCGAGCACGGCATGACGCTGCTGATGTGCAGTACGCGCGGCGAGGCGGCGCGGGAGCAGGCGTACATCCGGCTGCTGACGCAGCAGACCGTGGTGGACGGTGTGCTGTACATTTCGCCGCGCGCCGCGCCGGAGGATGTGCTGCGGCTGGCGCACGGCGACGCGCCTCTGGTGCTGTGCAACTACGTCATGGACGACGCGCGCACGCCGAGCGTGCTGGTCGATCACGTCAGTTCGATCTATCAGGCGACGCGTCATCTGCTGGCGCTGGGACACCGGCGCATCGCGCTGCTGAGCCTCGACGCGCCGTACTACACCCCGGCGCGGATGCGGCGCGAGGGCTTCGAGCGGGCGTTCGCGGAAGTGGACGCTGCGCCCGATCCGGCGCTGATCGCGGAGATCCACCAGCCGACCTACGCCAATGACGAGTGGCAGGCAACGATCCGCGACCTGCTCGACCGTGCCAATCCGCCCACGGCAGTCGTGGCGTTCAATGACGAGGTTGCTTTACAGGTGTACGCCGTGTGCCGAGAGCGGGGTATTCGCATCCCGCACGATCTGTCGGTGACGGGCTGCGACGACAGCGTGTCGGGCCGTTACGTGGACCCGCCGCTGACCACGGTGCGCGTGCCCGCCTACGAATTGGGGCAGGTGGCGGTCCGGCAGCTGCTGCGGCGCATCGAACAGCCGCGCGCCCGTCTGCCGCGCACGACGCTGCTGGACGTGGCGCTGGTGACGCGTGGCTCCTGCGCCGCGCTACACGATAATCTGGTTTGACGCACACAGGAAAAGAGTTGACGACATGGCTTCCATCCTCGACCTGTTCGACCTGACCGGCAAGACCGCCGTCGTGACCGGCGGCTGCGGCGTGCTGTGCTCGGCCATCGCGCAAGGGCTGGCGAGCGCCGGGGCGCGCGTCGTGCTGCTGGACCGCGACACGGAGCGCCTGCCGAACTGCGCGGGTATGATTCCCGGCGAAACGCTCGGCCTGTACGCGGACGTGCTCGACGCCGGGATGCTGGAAGGCGTGGCGGACGAGATCGAGGAACGCGCCGGGACGATTGACATCCTGGTCAACTGCGCGGGCGGCAACCGCGCCGCCGCGACGACCGGCGAAGGCCGCACCTTCTTCGACCTGCCGCCGGACGCGCTGCGCGCCGTGATCGACCTGAACCTGATGGGCACGCTCATCCCGTCGCAGGTGTTTGGGCGGCACATGGCCGAGCGCGGCGAGGGCGTGATCCTCAACGTCTCGTCAATGAACGCTTTCCGTCCGCTGACGCGCATCGCCGGGTACAGCGCGGCGAAGGCGGCGGTCAGCAACTTCACGCAGTGGCTGGCGGTGCATCTCGCGCAGGAATACGGCGCGGGGCTGCGCGTCAACGCCATCGCGCCCGGCTTTTTCATGACCCAACAAAACAAGTTTCTGCTGACTGACGAGGCGACCGGCGCGCTCACCGAGCGGGGTCGCCAGATTCTCGACCACACGCCTGCGGGGCGCTTCGGCGCGCCGGAGGATCTGCTCGGCGCGGTACTGTGGCTCGTCTCGCCCGCGTCCGCATTCGTAACCGGCGTGGTGGTTCCCATCGACGGCGGCTTTAGCGCCTTTTCGGGGGTGTAACATGCTCGATAGCCAGGCATCCGTGCCGCAGGGCACGCTCGACGACGAAACGATCCGCCAGACGATCGCGCAGGGCCTCGCGGGGCACTTCACCGGGCAGCGCGTGCTGGTGTTGGTCCCCGACCACACCCGCACGATCCCGCTGCCGCAGTTGTTCCCGCTGCTGGTCGAGGCGCTGCACGACGCAAAGCACGTCGATTTTATGGTGGCGCTCGGCACGCACCTGCCGCTCGACGACGCGTCGCTGTGCAGGCTGGTCGGCATCACGCCGGAGCAGCGCGCCACGACCTACCGTAACATGGGCCTATTTAACCACGCCTGGAGCGATCCCGGCGCGCTGGTGCAGATCGGCACGATTACACGCGATCAGGTGCAGGACATCGCCGGGGACGTGTGGCACCCGTCGCTGGGCGGCGACGTACCGGTGCGCCTCAACCGCGCCGCGCTGGAAGCCGACCGCGTGCTGATCGTCGGGCCGACCTTCCCGCACGAGGTGGTCGGTTTTTCCGGCGGGGCGAAGTACCTGTTCCCCGGCATTTCCGGCCCGGAGATGATCAACGTCACGCACTGGCTGGGCGCGCTGATCACGATCATGGAGATGATCGGCATGGAGCAGACGCCGGTGCGCGCCATGATCCATGCGGCGGCGGACTGCCTGACCACGCCCGTGACGCTGTGCGCGCTGGTGGTGGAAGGCGGCGGGCTGGCCGGGATGTTTATCGGGCCAATGTACGAGGCGTACGCCGCCGCCGCGCGGCTGTCGTCGCAGCGGCACATCATCTGGGTGGACAAGCCCTTCAAGCGCGTGCTGTCGCATGCGCCTGCCATGTACGACGAGCTGTGGACCGGGGCAAAGGCGATGTACAAGCTCGAACCGGCTATCGCGGATGGCGGCGAGGTGATCGTGCATGCGCCGCACCTGGATACGGTCAGTCTGGTGCACGGCAAGTATCTGTATCAGGTGGGCTACCACGTGCGCGACTATTTCCTCAAGCAGTGGGATCGCTTCGGTGACGTGCCGCTGGGCGTGCTGGCACACAGCACGCATCTGAAGGGCGCGGGCACGTTCGAGAACGGCGTCGAGCGTCCGCGCATTCAGGTGACGCTGGCGTCACGCATCTCGCCGGAGGACTGCGCGACGTTGAATCTCGGTTACGCCGATCCGGCGGAGTTCGACGTGGCGGCGTGGCAAAATCGTGAAGATGAAGGCATTCTATACGTGCCCAAAGCGGGCGAGTTCCTGTACCGGCTCAAGGAAGGATAGCGGAAATGGGCGAGTATGCCATTGGCATGGTCGGGCTGGGCGTCATGGGCGCGAATCTGGCCCGTAATTTTGTGAGCAAGGGCTTCAGCGTGGCCGGATACGATCTCGCGGCGGAGAAGCGCGAGGCGTTCGACCGGTACGCGAGCGAAGGTGATCTGAAGAGTTTCGCGGACGTGCAGGACTTCCTCGGCGCGCTCGAACAGCCGCGCCGGATCATCCTGCTCGTGCCGTCGTCGGTGGTGGATGAGGCGATCGGCTCGCTCAAGCCGATGCTGAACGAGGGCGACCTGCTGATCGATCTGGGCAATAGCTTCTTCGGCGACACAGAACGGCGCGCGGTGGCGCTGGAGGATGCGGGCTACTACTTCATCGGCAGCGGTGTGTCCGGCGGGGAGAAAGGCGCGCTGCGCGGGCCATCGATCATGCCCGGTGGCCACCGCGAGGCGTATGCGCTGATCGCCCCGGCCTTCGAGGCCATTGCCGCCAAGGTGGACGGTGATCCGTGCGTGACGTACATCGGGCCGCGCGGCGCGGGGCACTACGTGAAGATGGTCCACAACGGCATCGAGTACGGCATCATGCAGCTCATTGCGGAGGCGTACGACCTGCTCAAGCGCGGCGTGGACGCCAGCGCTGACGAACTGGCGGCGGCTTTCCGCGCCTGGAACCATGCCGAGCTGAACTCGTACCTCGTGCAGATCACGGGCGAAATCTTCGCGCGGCGCGATCCCGACACGGGCACGCCGCTGGTGGATATCATCCTCGACGAGGCCCAGCAGAAGGGCACCGGCAAGTGGACCAGCCAGAACGCGCTGGACCTGGGTGTGCCGACGCACACAATCAACGCGGCGGTCGAGGGGCGCATCATCTCCGGCCTGAAGGCGGAGCGCATCGAGGCGGCGAAGGTGTTCGGCGGGCCAAAGGGCGGCTACTCCGGCGACCGGGGCGAGTTTTTCGAGCAGGTGCGGGACGCGCTGTACGTCTCGATGCTGATCTCCTACGCGCAGGGCATTGCGCTGATGCAGGCGGCCAGCAAGGATTACGACTACGACCTGGACATCGCGGACATCGCGCGCATCTGGCGCGGCGGCTGCATCATCCGCGCCGGACTGCTGGAAGACGTCCGTAAGGTGTACACCGCGCAGCCCGATCTGCCGAATCTGCTGTTGGCGTCGCCGTTCAAAGAAGCGGTCGAAGCGCGGCAGGCCGATTGGCGCGCCGTGATCCAGGCGGCGGTTGGCATGGGCGTGCCCGTACCCGGCATGGCCGCGTCGCTGGCGTACTTCGACGCGTACCGCAGCGCGCGCCTTCCCGCCAATCTGACCCAGGCGCAGCGCGACTTCTTCGGTTCGCACACCTATCGCCGCCTGGACCGCGACGGCGTGTTCCACACGGAGTGGGAAGCGTAAGGGCGGACGGCAAATTTAACGATTCTCGCAGGGGCAATTCATGAATTGCCCCTACACAGAACATCATGGTAAAGGGGCGAAAAACGGGCGGAGCAAGCCCCGCCCCTACGCAACTCAACATTTGAGGGCGGCAATGATCCGTCCGACAGGAACCAAGAGAATATTCGCTTTGAGGGGAGCATAAAGGAAGAACGCGCATGTCTGGACCGAAGAATGTCATCGTCGCCCAATCGGGCGGGCCGTCGCCCGTGATCAACAGCTCGCTGCGCGGCGTGATCGAAGCGTGCCGCGCGCAGCCGGACGTGTTCGGCACGGTTTACGGCGGCTGGCACGGCATCGAGGGCGTACTGAAAGAGGAATTGCTCGATCTGTCCGCGCAGGATCCGCAGGAAGTCGCGCTGCTGCGCACGACGCCTGCCGCCGGATCGATCGGCACGTGCCGCTATAAGCTCAAAGCGGGCCAGGAAGAGGACTTCGAGCGCGTCATCGACGTGATGAAGGCACACGACGTCGGCTACTTCTTCTACATCGGCGGCAACGACTCGATGGACACGGCCAACAAGGTCGCGCAGTTGGCCGCGCGGCGCGGTCTGGACCTGATCGCGGTTGGCGTGCCCAAGACCATCGACAACGACGTGGGCGACAGCGCCTTCAAGCTGATCGACCATACGCCCGGCTACGGTAGTGTGGCGCGTTACTGGGCTCTGGCGCTGCAAAACCTCAACGAAGAAAACGCGGGGTCCAGCCCGGCGGACCCGGTGATGGTCGCGCAGGCGATGGGTCGCAAGATCGGCTTCATCCCCGCTGCCGCGCGTCTGGCCGATCCGGGGCGCGAGTGGCCGATGCTAATCGCGCTGACCGAATCCGGCGTGTCGCTGGCGGAGCTGGCCGATCGCGTCAACGACTTGCTGCGCCGCGAAGGCCGCGCGCTGGTCGTGGTGAGCGAGGGCTTCGACGTGGGCGATATCGGCGCGCGCAAGGACAGCTTTGGGCACACCGAGTTTGGCGCGAGCGAAGTGCAGGCCGCGCAGGCCGTGATCAACTACCTGAATGGGGTAGGACTGCCTGTGCCCGGCGGGGCGCGGGCCAACATCCCCGGCACGGATCAGCGCCACGCCATGATCTACGCCTCGACGGTGGATCTGGACGAAGCGTATCACGTGGGCTGCAAGGCGGTCGAGATCGCGGCCAGCGGCGCGAACGGCTTCATGGCGACCATTCTGCGCGCGCCGGGATCGATCTACACCGTGACGTTCGACAAGGTGCCGCTGGAGCAGGTCGCCAATTCCGAGCGCAGCTTCCCGGCGAACTGGATCGCGTCGGATCGCCTGGACGTGACCGACGACTTCGTGGCCTACGCCCGCCCGCTGATTGGCGACGACTGGCCCGCGATTCCGGTGGTGGATGGCCGCCAGCGCTTCGCGCGCTTCGAGCGAATCTTCGCGCCGCAAACGTTGCCCGCCTACGTGCCGCAGACCTATCGCAAGGAGACGGTGAAATGAGCGATTCAGCCCAGCCCCTGCGCGACCTCGCCCCGCAGCACGCGTTTTTCATCGGCATCGATTCGGACGGCTGCGCGTTCGACACGATGGAACTGAAGCACAAGGAGTGCTTCGCACCCAACACGATCAAGCACTGGGGTTTGCAGCCCGTCTCGAAGTATGCGCGCGATGCAGCCCTGTTTGTGAACCTGTATTCCAAGTGGCGCGGCATCAATCGTTGGCCCGCGCTGGTGATGGTGCTCGACCTGCTGCGCGAGCGCGACGAGGTGATCCGGCGCGGTGTGACGATTCCCCAGGCGGACAGCCTGCGCGCTTTCATCGCTCAGGAGAAATACCCGCACAGCGACAGCGGCCTGCGCGCCTACATGGCGGAGCATCCCGG
Organism: Aggregatilinea sp.; assembly: GCF_036822615.1. Classification (NCBI taxonomy): domain Bacteria; kingdom Bacillati; phylum Chloroflexota; class Anaerolineae; order Aggregatilineales; family Aggregatilineaceae; genus Aggregatilinea; species Aggregatilinea sp. The sequence goes on from NZ_DAISHJ010000010.1 coordinate 52,454, forward strand.
CGACCCGGACCTGGAGCGCGGGCTGGCCTGGACGACGGCCATCAACGACGCCGTGGCGGACATGGTCGTCGGCGTGTCGCCGTTTCCGTTCGTGCGCGAAAGCCTGATCGACATGCAGAACAAAGCCGATATGATCGTCGTCTCCGCGACGCCTAACCGGGCGCTGGAGCAGGAATGGAACGAGCACGGCATCGCGCAGTACATGCGCATGATCGCCGGGCAGGAATACGGCAGCAAGACGGTGTGCCTTGGCGCGGCGGCGGCAGGACGCTACGATCCCGACAAGATCCTGATGATCGGGGACGCGCCGGGCGACATGAAAGCCGCCAAAGCCAACGGCGCGCTGTTCTACCCGGTCAATCCGGGGGACGAGGAACGCTCGTGGGAACGTTTCTATAATGAGGCAATGGGCCGCTTCTTTGACTGCGCCTACGCGGGCGAGTACGAAGCGGCGTTGATCCGTGAGTTCGAGACGTATCTGCCTGACACGCCGCCGTGGAAGCGCGGCGCGGCAGGTTAGGGGGCATTTCATGGCAAAAGTAGGCTATATCGGCCTGGGCCTGATGGGGTCCGGCATCGCGCGCAACCTGATGAAAGCCGGGCATACGCTGGTGGTGCACAACCGCAGCCGCGCCATCGTGGACGAGTTCGCGGCGGAAGGCGCGATTCCGGCGACGTCCCCGCGCGAGGTGGCGGAACAGGTGGAATTCGTGTTCACCAATCTGCCCGACTCGCCCGACGTGGAACTGGTCGCGATGGGGCCGGATGGCATCGTCGAGGGCGCGCACGCGGGCCTGATCTTCATCGACAACAGCACGATCAAGCCGGAGACGGCGCGGCGCATCGCGGAGACGCTGGCCGAAAAGGGCGTGCAGGCGCTGGACGCGCCGGTCAGCGGCGGCGACATCGGCGCGCGCAACGGCACGCTGAGCGTCATGGTCGGCGGGCCGCAGGACGCCTTCGACCGGGCGCTGCCGCTGTTCGAGGCGATGGGCAAGACCATCACTCGCGTCGGTAACAGCGGTGCGGGACAGATCGCCAAAGTCGCCAACCAGATCGTCGTCGCCGGGACGATGGTCGCCATGTGCGAGGCGCTGGTCATGGCGCAGAAGTCCGGCGTGGACCCGGAACGCGTCGTGCAGGCCATCAGCGGCGGGGCGGCGCAATGCTGGGCGCTGGACAAGAAGCCGCCCAAGATCTTCAAGCGCGACCTGGGGCCGGGCTTCAAGGCGTACATGCAGGCCAAGGACCTGAAGATCGTGGTCGATACGGGGCGCACGTATGGCGTGCCGCTGCCGCTGACCGGCATCAGCCACCAGCTCTACGAGGCGATGGTGGCGATGGGCAATGGTGAACTGGACAACAGCGCTGTGATCACCGTGCTCGAAGCGCTGGCAGGCGTGCAGGTGGGCAGGGCGGACGACTAGCGGCGCATCGAATTCGGCTGAACGCGACAGCGGGCGGCTCAGACGAGTCGCCCGCTGTTTTACGCCCACCCCGCGTGAGCGTCCTGGTAAAACCCTGCACCGGCTAGGGGATGATTTCCCCGCCGTGGTACAGCAGATAGTAGACGAGCGTGTCGCCCTGGGTGATCGTCTCCTTGCCCTGGAAGGCGCGGAAATCGCCCTCGTTTTCGTCCAGGTAGCGCAGATCGCCCCGGACGTGCTCGAAGCCGCCCAGGAAGCGGTTCTCGTCGTAGAGCGCGGTCAGGCTCGCCATGATCATCTGGCCCGCACCCGCTGATGACAGCAGATCCGGGCGCAGCAGGTAGCCGAAGTAATTCATGCTCCACACAGGCTCGTCGCGGTAATACACGACTTCCTGCCCGCTGAAGTTGCTGCCGCCGAAGTAGCTGTCGTGATAGGCCCAGTCACCCTCGCGGAACTGTAGATCGTGCGAGCCGAGGCGGTAGGGCAGCAGCTTCGCCCCGCCGCCCGCATACGTGGCGCACTTGGCGGACACGATGAACCGTTCAAAAATAGGGCCGAGCGCGGCGTCCATGCCCTAGAGCACGCTTTCTTTCTGACGCTTGATCATCACGTCACGCAGGATCTGGCGCAGCTCTTCCGGTTCGGGCAGCGGCTTGTAGATCAGCTTGTCGGCCTTAGAAGTTGCCAGGACGTCCCGTTCTTCCTGGGGCGAGAGGGAGTATGCGGTCATAAGCACGATCGCTGAGTTGTTGAGGAGCGGGCTCCGGCGCATGCGGGCTGCGACCTCCGGCCCGGAAACGCCCGGCAGCCGGATATCAATCAGCGCGACGGGCGGCACGCTCGCCACGTTGACGTCGTTTTCGAGGTCTTCGATCCACCTGACAGCGTCCGTGCCGTCGGTGAATGCGATGGGATCGATACTCCAGATTTCGAGCAGCACCATCAACGTGTCGTAGAGATCGGGGTCGTCTTCGACGATAATGCACGCGCTATCAGCGGCGAGGTCGTAGTGCGGCTCGGAGGCCGTTTCGGGGGACGAGTCAGCGCGATAGGACGGTGTGACCGCGGCCAGCACTGCTTCCTGCATGACGGGATCGGTTGGTGTGCTGCGCGTCTCCTCGTTGGAACGCACAATCGACAGCCACAGCGGCACAAGTACAATCAGGTTGCCAATCGCCCCGGCCACCGCCCCGACGAATACGCCCGGCAGCGGGTTACGCTGCTTTTTGGCATAGAGGATGGACGTAACGAGCGCACCCCCGACTGCCCCAGTAAGGACCCAGATCAGCAGGATTTGTAATGCCATAAGCCTCTCTCACAGCCAAGGGCGATTTGGCGCAGCGTCACGGAAACAGGCCGCGCATAGTTGCCAGTGTAGATGGCGTTATTCTAGTATAAAGTGGGCATAAAAGAAACAATCTCGCGCGGGTAGTAGACACGATGAGCACCCTGCGGTAAGAGGGGGGCAGGGTGCTCAAATGCGCTGTTGCGCGGGGGATAACGCTAATCGGCGCGCCCGGTCAGCAGGCGCAAACCGTTCAGCACAACGATCACCGTGCTGCCTTCGTGCCCCAGAACACCCAACGGCAGCGGCAGCTCTATGACGAACGCGCTGATCAACAGGATGACGATCACCGACAGCGCGAAAATGATGTTTTCCCAGACGACCCGGCGCGCGCGGCGGCTCAGGCGGATGGCGTAGGGGATCGCCTCAAGATGATCGCCCATCAGCACCACGTCCGCCGTTTCGAGCGCGACGTCGGTTCCTGCCGCGCCCATAGCGATGCCGACCGTCGCAGCGGCCAGTGCGGGCGCGTCGTTTACGCCATCGCCCACCATCGCTACCGGGCCGAACTCATTTTCCAGCGTGGTCATCATCGCGGCCTTATCGCCGGGCATCAGCTCCGCGCGGACTTCATCCACCCCCGCCATTTGGGCGATGCGCTGGCCGACGCTGACGTTATCGCCGGTCAGCATGACGACGCGTTTCACTCCAGCGCGATGCAAGTCCTGCACGATTCGCGCGGACTGCGCGCGGATCTGGTCTGCGACGGCCAACAGGCCCATCCACTCGCCGCCGTAGCAGACGAACAGCACGGTCTTGGCCTCGGTATGCAGCCGGTCGTGCACCGCCATCAGTTCGGCGGGCGGCTCACCGGCGCATTCGGCAATGTACTTCAAGCGGCCCACCCGCACCAGCGTATCGCCCAGAAAGCCGTTGACGCCCTGCCCGGTGACGGCCTCGAAATCCTCGACTTCGGCCAGCGTCAGCCCGCGCTTTTCGGCGGCTTCGCGCACGGCGCGCGACAGTGGGTGCTCGGACCGGGCTTCGACTGCGCCCGCCGCGTGGAGCAGTTCTTCCTCCGTGTGACCGTTGAAGGCGAACACGTCCGTGACCGCTGGACGGCCTTCGGTCAGCGTGCCGGTTTTGTCGAATGCGACCACCTGAATCGTGCCCATTTGTTCCAGGTGCGCGCCGCCCTTGAAGATGACGCCCCGGCGCGCGCCCGCTGCGATCGCGCTGAGGAATGCCGCCGGGACCGAAATGACCAGCGCGCACGGCGACGCGACGACCAGCACGACCATCGCACGGTAGAAGCTGTCGTCGAAGGTCCAGCCCAGCAGCAGCCAGCAGATCAGCAGCACGAGCGTCGATCCGGCGATGACGGCCATCGCGTAATACTGTTCGAAGTCGTCCAGGAAGCGCTGCGTGGGCGCCTTGCGCGACTGCGCTTCTTCGACCATCTGGATGATGCGCGATAGGGTCGATTGGGATGCAAGCTGCGTCACCCGCACGTCGAGCGCGCCCTGCTGGTTGAGCGTGCCCGCGAACACGGGATCGCCCACGCGCTTTTCGACCGGCATCGACTCGCCGGTAATGGTCGATTGGTCGATGCTCGACTGGCCGTTGGTGATCGTACCGTCCACCGGGATGCGTTCGCCGGGCTGGATCAGCACGATTTCGCCCAGCGCGATCTCGCTGATCGGCACGATCTCGGTCTGGCCGTTGCGCTGGACTTTCGCATCCTCGGGGTACAGCTCGAACAATGCGCGGATCGCCTGACGGCTGCGGCCCATCGCGTAATCTTGCAGCACGTTGCTCAGCGAGAACAGGAACAGCAGCATCGCGCCATCGCGCCACTGGCCAACGAGGGCCGCGCCCGCCGCCGCCACGATCATTAGGAAGTCGATATCCAGCATTTTCTGGCGCAGACTCGCCCAGCTTGTCTGTACGCCATAAAAGCCGCCCGCGAAATAGGCGATCGCACCCAGGACATCATTAGGCCAGTGGGGCAGGCCAGCCCATTTGACGATCAGGCTGAGCAGGATTGCGACCAGTGTAACGACGACCAACGCGGGTTCGAGCGTTTTACGTTCAAGCCACCGGCTGAGCGACAGCGTGCCGGTCTGCGGTGTTGACACGTTTTGCGTGCGAGAAAGTGTGGCCGAATCGCCCATGTTAACCTCGATGTTTGACACTCAGGATGTGATGGGCCGCTCTCAAACGGGAGCGGGTAAACGGCACTGGCGGCCTAGCGGCCTCTGCCGACGGCCTCGAAGACTTCACGGTCTGCCGGATCGAGCCGGTCGAGCAGATCGGTCCCGATCTGGCTGAAGATGCGGTGCGCGAAGAGTTCCATCCACACGAACTGGCGGCCAATCTGCACCATGTTGTCGTTGGTCGTTACCGTCGCGGTGCAGTCGGGCTGCGCGCTGGCAATCAGCACTTCCTGTTCGTCCACCACCACGACCAGGCTGTCCGCAAGCTTGTGAAGTTTGCTTTCGGTGGGCGGATGGTAGGCCACCTGGCCGACATCGAGCGTGCCTTCCCCGGTGAGCAGGACACCCAATGACACGCCGCGTTGGTGCGCCGCGATCACGTGAGCCCCCAGCGCATCCAGGTGCGCGTCCGCCAGCACGAGCATGGCTTCTTGTTCGGCGTTGTCCAGCATATTCGCCGCGTAGCTCAGCACCGGACTCTCACCGGAAAACGTCCATAGATACCCTTCGTCTCGCCGGATATACAGTGACTCCAGCCCGGTGCGCAGCGCCTGCATACGCCGCTCGTGCTCCATCGACAGCCGGTCGAGCATGATTCCCGGCGGCATCGGGCGATAGAGCGTCGCTTTCGCTTCTTCGGTCTTCAGCACCACGCCGCGCGCGTCGAGACGCCCCAGCGCCTCGTACACCATCGATCGCGGGATGCCTGCCGCTTTACTGAGCTGGTAGCCGGTTGCCGGGTGATCTTTGAGCAGGGCGAGAAACACTTTGGCTTCATATTCGGTGAAGCCAATTGCGTCCAGGTCTTCCAATAAATGCAGTTCAGCCATCTTAGTGGTTTGCCTCCGAACTAGTAGTTTGATTATAAACTACTAAAATGCGGATAGCAAGCATTTGATGGGATAAGTTTCTTACAAAATGGCTTCAGGATTCCGGGCTGTAAAACGCATGCCGGGCGGCTGGATCGCCACCCGGCCTTGATGTCAGTCGGGGCGGACGAGGGTGACGGGGCAGCGCAGGTTCTTACTCACTTTTTGGGCGACGCTGCCGAACAGCCAGCGCGAGATCCCGGTGCGGCCATGCGTGGACATGACGATCATGGTGACGCCTTCTTCGTTGCGCACGAAGTCGCTGATCGCCTGGGCCGGGTTGTTGCTGCGGATGATCCGTTCTTCGGCGCGCAGCCCTTCATGGCGCAGCATGTTGCGCAGCGCCACGAGCTGATCGTGCATCTGGTCGTAGGTCTGATCCGCGATCTGCTGCTGCCCGGCGAGTGAGATCTGTCCTTCGTATTCGCCCACCGGGGATTGGTACACGTGCAGCAAGACGACCTCGGCGTTGTGCGCACGGGCCAGTTCCGTAGCGGGACCGATCGCGGTCTCCGACCAGCCCGAGCCGTCGAGCGGCACCACGATCTTGTGATACACAGGCTGCACCAGCATGATCGGAACGGGACTCGTCATCAGCGCGGTTTCGAACTGGCTGCCGAACAGCCAGCGCATCATCGGTTGGTGACCCTGGGTTGACATCACCACGACGCTGATATGTTCCGATTCGACGAACTGGAACAGGCTTTCGGACAGGTTGCGGCTTTCGAGCATCACGTCGCGCACGCGCAGTCCGTCGGCGCGAAGCTGGTTGCGCAGGTCGATCACGCTGGCTTTGGCCTGCTCGATCTGCTCGGCGTCGTCCGATTCGCTGACCAGCGCAGGCAAAAATTCCAGGTAGAGCAAAACCAGCTCGGCATCGTGACGGCGCGCAAGATCGACCGCGTAGGGCACGGCAAATTCCGCCGTCTCGGACCCGTCCAGCGGAACGAGGATGCGTTGGTACGCTAACGAGGCAACCGGCATTGCGCGCTCCTGGCTCCTATAGAATTTGCGACAGGAATAACTTGGTGCGTTCGTGCTGCGGGTTGGTGAAGAAATGCTCCGGCGTGCCGATTTCCACGATGCGCCCCTCGTCGAAGAACACGATGCGATCGGCAACTTCGCGCGCGAAGCTCATTTCATGCGTGACGACGAGCATCGTCATGCCGCTCTGCGCCAGCTCTTTCATGACGTCCAGCACTTCCTTGATCATTTCCGGGTCCAGCGCAGACGTCGGCTCGTCGAACAGCATGATCTTGGGCTGCATTGCCAGCGCCCGCGCGATGGCGACGCGCTGCTGCTGCCCGCCCGACAACTGGCCGGGATATTTGCGCGCCTGCTCGGGAATGCCCACGCGGTCGAGCAGTTGCAGTGCGACCTGATCGGTTACGCGGCGCGGCTGGCGGCGTACATAACGCGGGGCCAGCGTCACATTTTGCATCACAGTCAGGTGCGGGAACAGGTTAAACTGCTGGAAGACCATGCCGATCTCGCTGCGGATGGCGGCGATGTTGCGCACGTCGTGGCTCAGCTCGATGCCGTCCACGATGATCGTGCCTTCCTGGTGTTCTTCGAGACGGTTAATGCAGCGGATGAAGGTCGATTTGCCCGAACCCGACGGCCCGATGATCACGACCACTTCTTGCGGCTGGACGGTCAGTTCCACGTCTTTCAGCACGTGGAAGTTGCCGAACCATTTGTTGACGCTGCGACAGACGATAATCGGCTCGCTTGAAGGGGTTTCTGCCATGCTCATGGGTCCTTAACTGGTTAGCGCATCTTACGTACGCTGCCCGCGCCGGAGGCTTCCAGGCGGTAGCTCACGCCGGACATCGCGTAGCTGATGACAAAGTAGATAATGGCGATAAAGATATACGCCTCACGCTGATAGGGGCGGTAGATCGGCTGTCCGCTTACTATAGTATCCACGATCCCGACCAGTTCAAACAAGCCCACAACCGCGACCAGCGACGTATCTTTAAACAGGCTGATGAACTGCCCGACCAGCGCCGGGATCACCGCGCGCAGCGCCTGCGGCAGCACGATTAGAGTCGTGGTCAGCATGGGGTTCATGCCCAACGCGCGCGCCGCCTCAAGCTGGCCCTTCGGGATGATCTGTAAGCCGCCGCGCACGTTTTCCGCCACGTAGGCCGCCGAGAACAACGTTACACCGATCATCATACGCACGGTGAGGTCGATGTTTGCCAATCCGGACCAGAAGAACGGCACGATCAGCTTGGCCATGAACAGGATCGTGATCAGCGGAACGCCGCGCACCATCTCGATGAACAGCGTGCAGGTCCACTTGATCGCGGGCAGATCGCTGCGCCGCCCAAGCGCGAGCGCCACACCCAGCGGGAACGACGCCACGATGCCCACGATGGTCAGCAGCAGCGTGAGCAGCAGACCGCCCCAGTTGGCGGGCGGTACGGACGGCAGAAAGTGCGACCCGGGAATCCCAGCCAGGACGAGATAAATCGCCACCGGGGAGATCGCCCACGCAATCAGGGCCAGCCGCCGTACGGGCTGCTCGCGTTTTCCCAGGTGGCCGATGGTCCAGCCGTTGAAGAACAACAGCGCGGCAATGACCGCGGGTAGCGCCAGCTTATTGAAGAAAGGCGCGACCTGCAGGCTGATGAACTCTGCGAAGGTGCGCGTGCCCTCGAACCGGAATGCGTCTTCTTCCGCGAACAGCACGCGATCCCCGCCCGGCGGCGGTCCATATTCATCGATGCGCGCCGTCTGGTCGTCCTGCGCGCTGGAGAACAACTCCACGCCCTTAATGCGCAGCCACGCATAGCCCGCGTTCGTATCGTTTGCTTCGTCGTCGCGCGTGACCTCAAGCTCGTACCAGCCGGTTTTCGCCAGCGTCACCGTCTGCGATCCGCCCGGGTTGTCCGGAGTAGACGAGACCTGCGCGGGCTCGCCATCGGCGCTGACCGGTGCTTCGGCGGCATCCAGCAGCCGCACCGACAGCACGAGGTTATAGTTGCTCGGGTCCAGCTCGCCGCTCGTGATGGCGCGCGACTGCGTAGACCACTCCGTGCGCGATTTCTGTTCGATGAAACCGAGCGGGATTCCGGCGTCGCTTGGCGAGGTCAGCGGCTCGACGCCGAAGGTGATCTCGTCACCTTCCTGGCCCAGAAACGTGACGTTTGACGGTGTGCGTTCCGGCTCGATCAGTACGTAGGCGGACGGTTCGGGAATGGTCGCGCCGATCAGCGGGACCAGCAGGATCACCGCAACCGTCACGACGACGCCGAGGAACGCGCCGCGCGTGATCGCGCCCCAGATGCCGATCGAAAGGCCAGACAGGAAAAGCAGAATCGCCGCCGTGATCTGGATGCGCCAGATCTCGTCCCGATTGTAGAACCCCGCCATGATCACGCGCAGGTTGTTGAACACCACGCTCCACTGCGCGCTGCGAATCGCCCACGAGAAGAACGCCCACAGCAGCGCCCCAACGACCACCGCCGTGAGGAGTGTGGCGAGCGTGTTGGTCACGCTGCTGAATAAATTCTGTTTGGCCCATCCCAGCGGCCCAACCGTTGTGATTGGCGGGCGGCGGCTCGGCGGCGGCGTGGACGGGGCCACGTAGAAGTCGGAGTCGGAATAGGATCCCCGCATGTCAACGCTCCCTGAGCCGCATGAAATAGTTGACCGAATTCATGACCAGCGAAATGATGAGACTGATCGTCAGGTAAATTGCCATCATCGCCGCGAACAGCGTAACTGACTGGCCGGTCTGGTTGGCGATGACGTTGGCGATGTTGTAGGTGTCGAAGAAGCCGATGGCGATACCCAGGCTGGAGTTCTTCGCCAGATTCAGGTACTGGTTGCCCAGCGGCGGGATGATCAGGCGCAGCGCCTGGGGCAGCACGATCAGCCGCAGCGTTTGCGACTGGGTGAAACCGGAAGCGCGTGCTGCTTCGATTTGGCCGTAAGGCACGGCCTGGATGCCCGCGCGCACGATGTCTGCAATGAACGCGGCGGTGTACAACACCAGCCCAATCGTCAGGGCGAGGTACTCCGCCGAGAGACGATCGCCGCCGGAGAAGTTGAAGCCCTTCAGTTCCGGCGACTGGACCGAGAGCGGCCCGCCCGACAGCAGCCAGCCGATCGCGCCACCGACCAGCAGGCTGGGAATGAACCAGTACAGCACGTTGGCGGGATGGCCGGTGCGTTCCTGCACGCGCAGCCGCCAGATCCACAGGCCAATGCCGATCGCTAATCCCGCTGCCAGCCCGATCCATAAAATAGTGACCGAGTCCGTGCCGCGAATCAGCGGGAAGTTCACCGCGCGCCGGTTGAGATAGATCGAGCCGGGCAGCTCGATCGAGTCGCGCAGGGTCTCAGGCAGCACCAGTCGCATGCCGCGATAAATGAAGTAGAGCTGCACCAGCAGAGGCGTGTTGCGGAAAATCTCGATATATACGCTCGACACGCTGCGAATCAGGGCATTAGTCGCCAGCCGCCCGACGCCGACCAGAATGCCCAGAATCGTCGCGCCCACCAGACCGATGCTGATAACCCGCAGCGTGTTTTTGACGCCCGCCCACAGCGCCTGCAAGTTGGACGACTCGCCCGGGTTGAAGTCCATCTGGCCTTCGGAGATCTGCGTGCCGAAAGGGCGGGTGAGGATGCCGAAGTCGATGGGCAGATTACTGCGCTCAAGGCCGGTGACGAGGTTGTTGAGGAGCGCGTAAAAGAACACGACGACCAGCACGACGAAGGCGATTTGCAGGAAAATTTGAATGACCCGGATATCTCGCCAGAAGGGAACCGGAGCGTGGGCAGACGGCGTGAGCCGTGAAGGAGTTCGTTCAGCCATGGCTTACCCCACGGAATAATAGAAGCCGCAGGCGAGGATCACAGGCATGTCTATCCCAACCCAAAATCTCAGCGCAAAACAAAGTGTGACCAGTTTCTAAACAGCCAGAAAAATTATTGGACTGAACCGGTGATCCGCAGGGGTGCAGCGTGCACACCCCTGCGGCAGACCCCGGACGGTCGGGGCATTTCAGTCGAGATGGTGATTAGCGCCAGGGCGGCGAGTACATCAGGCCGCCGTCGGTCCACAGGGCATTCTGCCCGCGCGACAGGCCAAGGTCGCTGTCGGGACCAACATTGCGGTCGAAGATTTCACCGTAGTTACCAACGGCAGTGATCACGTTTACCACGAAATCGTTGTCCAGGCCGACCAGCGATCCGGTCGCGGCGTCGCCCTGACCGAGGAAACGCTGAATGCCTTCGTTGTCGGAGGACAGGAAGTCACCCACGTTTTCCGAGCTGATGCCGAATTCTTCGGCCTGGATGGTCGCGTAGACGGTCCAGTTGATGACGTCGCCCCACTGCGAATCACCGGCGAGGTAAGCCGGGCCGAGCGGTTCCTTGGAGATCACGTCTTCGAGGAGGATCATCGAGCCGGGATCGCTCGCGTTGGAGCGCAGACCCGCCAGCTGGCTGCGGTCAGAGGTCAGAACGTCGCAGCGGCCTTCTTCAAAGGCGGCGATGGTTTCGCTCGACTGCTCGAAGGGCACCAGCTCGTATTCCAGCCCGCGCGATTCCATTGCTTCGGTGATGTTCAGTTCGGTCGTCGTGCCCGTCAACGTGCAGATGGACGCGCCGTTCAGGTCATCGATCGAGGACACGCCCGCGTCCGCGCGGACCATGAGGCCCTGGCCGTCGTAGAACGTGGTCGGTCCGAAGTCGAGGCCCAGCTCGGTATCGCGCGAGAAGGTCTCGGTGGTGTTGCGGAACAGCACGTCCACCTGGCCGGTCTGAACGGCGGTGAAGCGTTCCTGCGCTGTCAACTGCACAAAATTGACATTCTGGTCGGTGACTTCACCGAAGATGGCAGCCGCCACCGCGCGGCAGAAGTCGGCGTCAAAGCCTTCCATAACATTTGTGTCGGGGTTGAGCGCGGCAAAACCGGGGAGCTGACCGTTCACGCCGCAGTTCAAAACACCCCGATCGAGAACTTCTTGCAGCTTGCCGCTCGCGCCGTCTTGTGCGAACGAGACAGCAGGGAAACTAAAGGCAGCAATGAGGGCAAAGGTGAGGACAGCGAGTAAAACTGCACGGGAGAAGCGTTTCATATTTGGGAGTCTCCTCATAGGTGCGTCTTGCGATGGCCGGTGCGACAGGTACACGAAATTCGGGGCGTGCAAACCTCCTCTCGACTTTTGTGATAATTGTTCTTACTCTACAGTATAATATATCGTATATTAATCAGGTTCAGAGTCCGATGTCAAAATGTTTGTATAAAAGCGATAAATTTGGAGTGTGCCGGGCCAGCTGATTGTGGCCCGGCCTGTGGGATCGGGGACTTACACGTCTAGCTGAACGTAAATACGCTTGTTGATCTTCCCCTTGCTCTTGTAGTCGGTGACATGAATCCGGCCTACCTCAGACGTATTGCGCACGTGCGTGCCGCCGTCCGCTTGCAAGTCCAGCCCCATGATTTCCACCACGCGCACCTGCTCGATGCCTTCCGGCAGCAGGTTGATCTTGGTGCGGATCAGGTCGGGAATGGCGAACGCCTCGGCGCGCGGCAGAATCTTCACCTGCACGTCGCGCGCGTTTTGCACTTCGGCATTGATCGCCGCTTCGATGGCTTCCACCAGCTCGCGGTGCATCGTCTCGAACTCGAAGTCCATCCGCCCCTGCAGCGGGTCCATGTCGCCGCCCGTCACCAGCGCGCCGTAATCGCGGAACACGGTCCCGCACAGGATGTGCATGGCGGTGTGCGTGCGCATCAGCTTGTAGCGCCGCTCCCAATCGATCGTGCCCTCGATCCGATCGCCAGGGAAGGGCAGCGAGCTGTTCGCGTCGATGATGTGCAGCACGTCCGCGCCCGCCTTTTTGGCCCGGCTGACGGGATAGGTCGCGGCTCCGGCGCGCAGCGTGCCGCAGTCGTAGGGTTGGCCGCCGCCGCCAGGATAAAACGCCGTGCGGTCGAGGATGACAGCGTGGTTGGCCTCGTCGATGGCAGTCACCACAGCCTGAAAAGTTTGGAGATAGCTGTCGGTCTGGTAGAGCAAATCGGTCATAAGAACATCCTCTCGTCAGTGGTAAGGACGCGTTAGGTGCATTATAACCCTGACTTTTGATGCGGCGCTTGCCGTACGCCTTTAGGGTCTGCCGATCTCGTCGTCCGGTTCGGGCTCCGGGTCCAGGCCACCGCCGCGCGCCGTGCCGCCGAGCACGATTCCCGCGCCGACGAGCACCAGATTTTTGATGATGTACTGTCCTTCAAGCGTCAGGGCATACGGAAAATGCGTCCAGACCGCGTCCGGCTTGATGACCAGGGGCAGCGCCGTGCCGGGCATTTGCAGAAACAACAGCAGCAGCGTGATCCGCATGAATTTGCCGGCGATCAGCCCCAGGCCGATCGCCATTTCCCACAGCGCGAGAACCGGGATGAACCAGTTGGGATCGACGAAATAGGTTGTTTCGCGCACGAGATCTTCGGCGGGGCTGAGATCGGGGAACAGCTTCAGCGCGCCGAACCACAGGAACACGACGCCCAGGCTCAGGCGCATGATGCGCAGGCCATGCCGCGCCATCCAGAACGTGATGCGGCGGTCAAGGTGGTCGAATCTCGCTTCCAGCTTGGCACGACTCAGGTCAAGGTCCATCGAAGCTCCTCAAACTCTACGGTTCCACTCGTGATCATTTTCACAGCTCGGAATATTTATATAAAATATCATAAAAATACAAAGGGAGCAGCATCTGTGCTGCTCCCTGAGTGGTTTACGAGGGGAAAAACGCGGTAAATGCCGCTGCGCTTCGGTTACGCGTCTATGCCCATTTGCTCCGCGAGGATCTCGACCACGTCTTTGACGACCGGTCCGCCTGCGCCGCTGGCGTCGTTTCCGGCGTCGGTCAGCATCCGCATGCAGAACGGACAGCCGACCGCCAGCGTCGCCGCGCCCGTCTCTTTGGCTTCCGCGTAGCGCGTCAGGTTGACGCGCGCCGTGCCGGGTTCTTCTTCTTTCCAGAACTGCGCGCCGCCCGCGCCGCAGCAGAAGGACTTTTTGCCGCTGCGCTCCATCTCAAGCAGCGGGCCGCCCGTCACCTGTTCGAGCACGTGGCGCGGCGCGTCGGTCACGTCGTTATGACGGCCCAGGTAGCACGGATCGTGGAAGGTGACGTTGGGCGAGCGCGTGTTGCCCGGGGCCAGCCGGTGATCGCGGATCAGCTCGTCGAGGTACTCGGTGTGATGCACGACGTCGTATTTGCCGCCGAACTGCTGGTATTCCTTGCCCAGCGTATGGAAGCAGTGCGGGCAGGTGACGAGGATGCGCGGCGGGTTGACCTCGTTCAGCGTTTCGATGTTCGCCATCGCCATTTCGTAGAACAGGTACTCGTTTCCGGCGCGGCGGGCGCTGTCACCCGTGCAGCTTTCGCGCTCTCCTAATACGGCGAACTTCACGCCCGCTTTGTGCAGCACGTTCACCAGAGCGCGGGCTGTTTGCTGGGCACGCGGCTCCAGGCTGGCCGCGCAGCCGACCCAGTAGAGGATCTCGTAGTCCTCGACCTCGTCCACGGTCGGCACGTCCAGCCCTTCGGCCCACTGCATACGGCTCTGGCTCATCTGCCACGGGTTGCCGCTGTTTTCCATGCCCTTGAACGCGCCTTGCAGCTCGGCGGGGAAGTCGCCATCGACCAACACCTGATTGCGCCGGATATCCATGATGTCGAACATCGGCTCGTTGCCGACCGGGCAAATATCCACGCACGCGCCGCAAGCCGTGCACGCCCAGACTGCCGACGGCGTGATGGCGAAATCGAGCAGGGAGCGGGGCGATTCCGCGCCTGTCGCCAGTGCGACCATGTTCGACTTAATCTCGTATCGTTTGTTGACTTCCAGCGCGGAGGGCGACAGTTCTTTGCCCGTCACGTAGGCCGGGCAGGCGTCCTGGCAGCGGTTGCACATGATGCACGCAAAGGCGTCGAAGATCTGCGTCTTGTGCAGGTGCTCCAATTTGGCCGCGCCGAACTGCTCGCGCTCGTCGTCCTCGAAATCGAGCGGCGGCAGCTCCCCAAGCGAGGTGCGTTCCGGGCGTGTGAAGTAGTTCAGCGGCCCCATGAACAGGTGCATGTGCTTGGTGTAGGGGAAGTAAGGGATAAAGGCAAGGATCGCGCCGAGCGCCAGCCACCATGTCAGATGTTCCATCGTGACCAGCGTATCGGTGTCCAGCCCGTCCCACAGCCGCGCGACCAGCCCGGCAAACGGCTGCCACGGATCGCCCCATTCATCCGCGACCCAAAACGTACGCCCCAGGAAGCGCGCGCCGACGTGCACCAGGATGAATACGCCGACGATCAGCGAGTCGCGGCGGATGCCCGGCTGGACGTGATCGAGCAGCTTGATGTTGTCGTGGAAGGTCAGCGCGGGCGATTTAACCCAGAACCGCCGCACCAGGAAATAGATCATGCCCGCGAGCACCAGCACGCTCAGCACGTCCGCGACGAAGCGGTACAGTCCGCCTACGAGGCCATCCCCCAGGAACTGGATGTCGAAGTAGCCTTCCAACACGTCGCCCACGTTCACCAGGAAGTAAAACAGGAAGCCCCACACGATGAACGCGTGCATGATGCTGGTGCCCGTCCGCGACCGCAGGACGGTGCGCTGCGTCACCGCAACCTCGACCGCGCGCCACATGCGGCGCGGCAGGTTGTCGGTGTAGAGCTGGCCTTCGCCGCGATTGATAACGGCGGCGGCTTGACGAAACGTACGTTGGGTGAGGTAGAGCGAGGCAGCTACGGCGAGGAGGAACAGAATCATCTCGACAGGCGTAAGCATCGTCTCTAGTCCTTAAGGCTTATTTATCCGGTAAATGACTTCATGGCAGCGCGATCTCTGGGCTTACTGCTTGCCCAGGATCTGCTGTCGCATGACCGTCGATAAGTAGGTTTGGAACCAGACGAGCAGGTGATTGGCGATGTCCTTCGGGATGGCGATCGACACCAGTTGAAGCTGTTCCGCCAGCGTGAGGCAGGCGCAAAGCTGATCTTCGCGGCTGGGTTCCTGCATGGCGCTCTCGATGTACTGGTGTAAAACTGGTTCCGTCAGCGTTGCCAACAACTCCGGCACGGCGTCGCGCTCCTCGTGCACGAGACTGTGCGTGATCTGGAGCAGGGTGGAAACGATCATCGACGCGTTGAACAGCATGGTAATCGGCAGGCGCTGCTCAAGCAGCAGGCTCATGTCCGACAGCAGTTCCAGCAGATCATCGATATCCATTTCGCTGTCCAGCAGCAGCCGCGTCGGGATGAGCGCTTCATCTGGCGCCAGATCGCGCGTTTCGCCGGTCGGCGGAATGTAAATCGTGACCGTCTCCGCGAAGTCGGAGGCCCAGTCCAGCAGTTGATCCAGGCTCTCCGCCTCGTCATAGCTGATGTCGTCGAGGTCGTCGTAATCCCCGAATCCGTCGCCTCTCGCCTCTTCAAAATCGTACATCAGGTCTTCGTCCAGCGTGCCGGTGTCATACCCCGGGCGCTGTTCGATGACGGTGATCTCCGGCCACGAGTCCGGCATGCGCTCTTTCGAGCGGCTGAGGAAGCTCAAGAGCATGGAGACTGCGAAGCCGCCCCCGAACAGGGTAAGGTCGTAGTGTGAGTTCGGGTTGAGCCATGCCCACCAGTTCGTTTCGCTGCCCGTGCTCACGGATCGCTTGGGAGAGCCGAACAAGGCCGCGCCCAGACGCTGCACCGTCATGATCTGCCAGCGCCAGATGCGGTGATCGAGCACGTAATCCCAGGGCTGGTCGGAGGGCACCAGATCGTCCAGCGACACCACGCCGTGCTGCGGCGACAGCACCAGCATGTGCGTGAATCCGGCATCCTGCGCGTCAATGCACGCCTGTTGGAACTCGTTGCCGCCGTAAAAATTGCGCGGGAGCTGGGGTTGGGTCGCGTGGTTCTCGCTGGCGACGATCAGCGCGATAGTTTCCTGTACGGCTTTCGCGTGGCGCTCGAACAGAAAATCCGCTTCAGGCGCGACGCGCAGCCGGTACACATACCAGCGGTGGCGTCCCTTGCCGCGCGCGATCGTGCCGTTCGGATGCCGGAAGCTGGCGGTATAGATCTGGCGGCTGGGCTGAGACCAGGCGAGATCGAGCGCGGCGTCCGGCGCGAGGCCGATCCGCCCGGCAGCACCGTCGTCGTACAGGATCTGCCCGTCGGCGTCGAAGCGCAGGTTGCGGCATCCCATGTTGTACAGCACCATCGCCAACCAGATGCGCTGCGTGATCTGCTGTTTGCTCTCGTGGGCGCGTGTTTTTTCGACCATCCAGCGCACCTGTTCGCGTTCGGGGGGCTGAGCGACCTTTGACATCTGCTTCAGCCAGTTCCGCGCGGCGTGCTGTACGTCACTCACGAGGGTCGCCCGCTGTTCCTCCGGCACGGTGGTGTCGATACTTTCGATTTTGAGCCATCCGGCGGCCAGCAGGCCGCGTGCACGCTCGTCCGGCTGCTCGCGGACCGGCTCCTGCGTGCCGACTACATGCGCCAGTTCTTCCAGGGCCACGGTGACCGGTTGGGCCTGGAATGTGAGGGGGAATTGGGCAAAAAACGTGTCGAGCAGAGCGTTCATAATTGTGTGTCGTCCTTGGAGGTGGTTGATGGTGTGCCGCTGGTGCCACCAGGGTGTGTAGCGAAGTGTACACGATCTACGCGGGGATGCAACGGTAGGCTGTCGGGGCGGACCGGGCAGATTCCGTGTCTGCCCGATCCGTCAGGTGAAAAACAGATCAGTCCTGCATGCCTGTTATGTACACTTTCACTTCGCTTTCCGCCAGCGAATCGCGCAGGACGCCGCCCTGCACGTCGATGTCGTAGTTGTCGGTGTACTCGTGCCACGAACCGTCGCCGGGCCAGTTGCCGATCTCGACCTGCCCGCCATACTGGTCTTTGAGGTTGGCGACGATCACGATGATGTTGCCCTCGCCGGTCCAGCGCTTGAAGGCGATGATGGCTCGCTCATGATCGACGTGGAACACTTCGACGGTATCGGAGCGCAGGGCGGGAGCTTTCTTGCGCAGGGCGATCAAGCCCTGATAGGTCCGCTGAAGGTCCGCGTTGCGTTCGTTTTGCAGCAGCGACCAGTCGATCGGTTGGCGTTCCAGCGTTTTTTCGTGGCTTTCTCCGAATTCCTGCCCCATCCAGATCATGGGGATGCCGGGGCCGGTCAGCAGCAGGGTCGCGCCCATCTTCATGCGCCTGAACGCCGGATCATCGAGAATGCCCGCCTGTCCGAGCTGCCACAGGATGCGATCCTGGTCGTGGTTGTCGATGTAGTTGATCACGTTGTACGGGCTTTGGTAGCCTTCCTGGCGCGGGTTCAGCGTGCGCGCAATGTTATCCACATTGAACGGCTGTTGGCCGTGCGCATCTTTGCCGAGGATCGTGCACATGAGCTGCTTGGAGAAGCTCTC
Source organism: Aggregatilinea sp. (assembly GCF_036822615.1). Taxonomy (NCBI): domain Bacteria; kingdom Bacillati; phylum Chloroflexota; class Anaerolineae; order Aggregatilineales; family Aggregatilineaceae; genus Aggregatilinea; species Aggregatilinea sp. The sequence continues at coordinate 70,697 of NZ_DAISHJ010000010.1, forward strand.
GTGCCATGCCGCATCCATGGGGCCTTGCATGCCCGCTACGGTCGGATCCTCCGGTACATGCTCCGCGATGGCGAAAAACGGCTTGATATCCCCGAGATAGCCTCTAATCTCGCTGCGCAGCCAGCCGAGCACGTCATAGTTGTTGATGATGGCCGTGGCGTCAAAGCGGATGCCGTCGATGTGATAGTGGTCGATCCAGTACAGAATGCCGTCGCGTACGTACTCGCGGGCAGGCCAGACGTCGAGCTTGTCGTCGTGGAACTCATAGTTGAATTTGGGTCCCCACTGCACGTCAGGCCGGTCCGGATTGTCGCGGTAGTACCAATACGTGTAATCGATCTGGGCCAGCGGCGTACTGTCTTCGCCGTGGTTGTACACGCCGTCGAGGATGACGCGAATGCCGCGCGCGTGGCACTCGTCGATCAGGTAGCACAGGTCGTCCGGCGAGCCATAGCTATTTTCGACCGCGAACAGGCTGCGGGGCAGGTAGCCCCAGCCCTGATCGCCGGGAAACTCGGTTACGGGCATCAGCTCGACCGCGTTGATTCCCAGCTCCGCCAGATGATCGAGCTTTTCGGCCACAGAGCGGAACGTGCCGCGCCCGGCCTGTTCGTCTCCCGGCCCGCCTCGATAATCCCCAATGTGCATTTCGTAGATCACCAGATCCACGTTCTGCGGGAGGGGCACATCGTCGTGCCGCCATTCGTAGGTGGTGACGACCGACTTGCCGCCCTGTACCAGCACGCACGAGTTTTCGTAGGTGTCGGGCGTGACACGCGCCGCGCGCGGGTCGGGGATCTCGACCATTTCGTCTTCCGCGAAATAGCTCCTGGACTTCACCACGAATTTGTATTCGTGCTCGCCGTCGTCCAGCGGCACGCTGGCGCGCCACCAGCCGTCGTCGCCGCGCTCCATTTCGAGTGGCTGCCAATCGTTCCAGTCGCCCACGAGCGCGACGTACTCGTTATAAGGCGCAAAAAGTGCAAATGGAATTCCTTCATGTTCTGGCATTACACCTGTATCCTCCGTCACAGCACCCTTTGGTTCATTCCAATATGCTGTGAGAATTTTAAGGTTGTGGGGCCAGTTTCGACCATATGCCCCGGAATATTGCTGTGCGATGCGGGCGTTATGCGGGGCAATTTGAGAGAAGATAGTCACATGACCTATAGCGAAATGCGCCACTCGGCTCCTCGCAGATGCGCCACTCCGCACGTTTGGACCCACGCATTGTGATCTACATTGTGTCTATCGTGGTAAGGGAAAATACGCTGGGGCAGAAGTCGCCCCATGTGACGCGGAGGACATCATGTTAGGTTGGGCACTCACGTTCCTGATCGTGGCTCTACTGGCGGGTATTCTGGGCTTCGTGGCGATCGCGGGCCTTGCGGCGACGATCGCAAAGGTCCTGTTCCTGGTTTTCCTGGTGCTGTTCGTCGTTTCGCTGCTGTTTGGCCGCCGGGTCGAAGTCTAGCTGGTTCTGGCGAATTTCTACAGCGCAAACGTTGAGGGGAGATGAGCAATGTTACTTCTACTTTTGCTGCTACTGGTGATCGCATTAGCGGCGCTGCCAGCGTGGCCGTACAGTCGTGGATGGGGATACTATCCGAGCAGCGGCGTCGGTTTCGTGCTGCTGATCGTGTTGGTGCTGTTCCTGTTTGGCGTCATCTAGCTGCTTGGGAGCAGGATCGATGAGACGAGCGGACGGGTGACTTCACAGGTCACCCGTCCGCTCGTTTTGGTGGTGCGCTAGTAACCTCTGGCGCGGTCCTTGCGACGCGCCAGCTCGTTGGCATAGGATCGACCCAGCGTGTCGGCGTGCTCCTTGGCCCACTCGGTGAGCTTCATCGGGGCGGTGGGCGGTGTATTGACCGCCAGCGTACCGGCCATCAGGCCCTCGACTTCTTCCCAGGTGAGAAACACATCCTGCACCAGCCAGCCGACGACTCGCGTGGCGGCATACGCCAGTCGCGGCGGCATCGAGACCATCGGGCGCGGTTTGCCGATGATGTGCCCAATCTCGGCCACCAGCTCGCGGAAGGTGAAGGTTTCCGGACCGACCGCGTTGAGCGTCACATTCTCCGTTTGTGCGCCCAGCTCGACGGCCAGTGCCGCCAGATCGTCGACGTAGATCGGCTGAATGCGATAGCTGCCGTCACCGAAAACGCCGAAGATGGGCAGGCGGCGCAGCGTCCACGCGATGTTGTTGATCAGGATATCTTCCTTGCCGAACAGCACCGCCGGACGCAGGATGGCATACGACAGGCCGGAGCTTTGCAGCGCCGCTTCGAGCTGCGCCTTGCCCGCGAAGTACTCGAGCCCCAGGTCTTCGGAGGGATTGGTGATGCTGACGTGCACGACGCGCTCGACCCCGGCACGCTGTGCTGCTTCAAAGAGGGTCAGCGTGTTGCGCACGGCGTCGGCGTGCGTGAACAGCCGGTGATTGAAGCGCACCCAGTAGGTGTTGTAGAGGACCGACACGCCGCGCAGCGATTCGGTGAGCGCTGCCGGATCGTCGAAGTTGAACGGGTGCACGGTGATCTGGTCGCCGAACGGATTTGCGCGGCGAGTTGAGTTCGTCAGCGTGTGGACGGTGTGCCCGCGTTCGAGCAGGTGAGTTGCGATGTACTTGCCGGAGTAGCCAAAAGCGCCCGTCACGGTATGGACCTGGCCAGTTTGACTCATCTGAAGCCCCCTGTCACGTGCAATGCGGAAGCCAGCCTCTATAGTACCCCACTTACAAGTCTACTTGATTTCCCTGGTTACTGCTCGCAAATCCAGCCGGAAGGTGAGACAATGCGAGCGTGAGCCCTGCGGCGACGATCGCGAAAGTCCTGCTCTGTTTGGCGCTATCTGGCTGCTGGGAACAGGGTCGGTGAGACGAGCGGACGGGGGACTTTACAGGTCCCCCGTCCGCTCGTTTGGGTGATGCGTGAGGGTTATCCGATCAGTAGCGACTGCGCGCCGTCGATCCAGATTTCGCTGCCGCTGATATGGCTCGATTCATCCGACAACAAAAAGTGAACCAGATCGCCGACCTGTTCGGCCCGTCCCGGTACGCCATCGGTCAAGGGGATGTTTCCCTCCGGGTATTCCGCTGGCTCACGGATCTCGTCCAGATCGACGCGCTCGGTGTTGTCATCGATCTCCGACTCGATTGCGCCGGGGCAGATGACGTTCACGCGAATCTTGTGTTTCGCCAGCTCCACAGCTAGCATTTTCGCCAGCGCGACCTGCCCCGCCTTGGACGTTGAATAAGCCGTCGCGCCGGTATTGCTGAAGACGCGCGTGCCGTTGATCGACGAGGTGACAACCACCGAGCCGCCCTGCCGCTTGAGATACGGCACGGCATATTTGATCGTTAGAAACGTCCCCTTCAGGTTGATGTCAAGCGTTTGGTCCCAGTCTTCTGGCGTGAGATCCTCGATGGATATCCATACCCCGTTGATCCCGGCGTTCGCAAAGACGGCGTCAATCGTGCCCCACTTGTCGGCAACGGCCTGCATGGCCTGCTCCATCTCGTCGGGCTTTGAAATGTCTGCCAGGACGACCATCGCCTCGCCGCCGTCGCGCTCGATCTGGCGCTTTACCGCCTCCAGTTCATCCGGCGTGCGCCCCAGCACGGCGACCTTCGCGCCGCTTGCGGCAAGGCGCTTCGCTGCAGCTTCACCCAGGCCGGAACCCGCACCTGTCACTACCGCTACTTTACCTTCTACCGTCATTTTTCCTCCCAAACGTTCCTGTAAACGGTGTTGTCGCATGCGGCCCACTTGTAGGGGTGTGCGACTTGCTAATGTATTTGTACTGCAACGCGATCTTTGGCACATGAGGGAAGTGGCGGGTTTGGCTCTAGGCCGGGTGGCGGGATTTTGGTCTACTCGAACAGGGAAATAGTCAGGGTGCGTGGGCTACCTACTCATGAATCAGCCAGTTAGCCTAGTGCGAAATCATCCACCCTCCTCATGTTATAACTGGCGCTTGCTCTAAAATAGAGGATGTAAGTTGATGAGTTGGTGCGGGGGCCAATCGGGACCGCGCACCCATGCAAACAAGTGTGAGATTGTATCGATATTGGAGGAAAAATGGCTGGTACATGGGATCGTATTAAGGGTAATTGGAAGCAGGCGAAGGGTGAAGTTCAGAAGCAGTGGGGCAAGCTCACTGACGACGACATGGATATCATCGAGGGCGAGCGCGAAAAGCTCTCGGGCCAGATCCAGGCCCGTTATGGCATCGCCAAGGACGAAGCGGATCGCCAGATCAACGACTGGCTGGATCGCTCCGAGGCCCGGCGCTAAGGCTTCCGAGCAGTATAGCGTATAAAAAATACAGGCTCCTACGGGAGCCTGTATTGTGTGTGGCACGGGTGAGCTACTGCGACCAATCCGTAGGGGTGCGGTCCCAGCGGTGCGCGCGCAGCTTTTGCAGCAGTCCATCGGGCAGCCCCTGGCCGTCGCTGACAGTGGTGTTGCTCTTGACGTGCTTCAGCTTGCGCATGCCCGGAATGATGGTGCTGACGGTCGGATTTTCGAGGATGAAGCGCAGCGCCATTTCCGGCATGGTCATGCCGTTGGGGACCAGCGGGCGAAGCGCTTCGGCGCGGTCGACGGAGGCGTTCAGGTTTTCCGCCACGAAGTAGCTGTTACGCCAGTCGCCTTCCGGCCACGTAGAGTCCTTGGTGAGGTTGCCCGTCAGCGTGCCCTCGTCGAACGGTACGCGTGCGATGATCGCCACGCCGAGTTCGTCGCACAGTGGGAAAAGCTCGTCCTCCGGGTTCTGATCGAAGATGTTGTAGATGACCTGCACGGCGTCGATCTTGCCCGTGCGCAGGGTGTTCAGGACGTTTTCCGGCTCCCAGCGGTTGACGCTGACGCCCATCGACTTGATCAGCCCTTCGCGCTTGAGGTCGTCCACGGCGCGCTGCCACTGCTCGTCTTCCGCCCAGGCGTCTTCCCAGACGTGGAACTGCATCAGGTCGAGGCTGTCCTGGCCGAGATTTTCCAGGCTGCGCTTGGTCATCTCCACGATGTAGTCATAGGGGAACACGTCTTCCAGCTTGAAGCCGCGCCGCGACGGCCACTTGCGATTCTTCGGCGGGATCTTGCTGGCGGTATACAGAGCCTTGCCGGGATATTCGCGCAAAAGCTGGCCGAGAAGCTGCTCGCTGTGGCCCTCCCCATACGCATACGCGGTGTCGAAGAACGTGACGCCCTGTTCGACGGCATAGCGCAGCGACTCCATCGACTCTTCGTCTTCCGAGCCGGTCCAGCCCGCCATGCCCCACATGCCATACCCGATCTCGCTCACCTGCCAGCCCAGGCGTCCAAAGGTTCTGTATTGCATGCCTCTAATCTCCTCTAAAATGACGGCATTTTTCCCGGTTGTGCGGCAGATTTTGCCCATGCAGCCGTCTACCAGTTATACCGTAGGCGAGCGAATTCTACATCTCGGCTACGGGAAGGGCGATATACAGCGCGCAATGGTGAGAGACGCGAGATTCTGCTATTATGGAGGCACAATGAGCGGTCTGAATGAGGAGCGAGCCGCGGCGTGAGCGAGCAGGCCGGAATCCGGCCCAACTATAGCGAAGCAATCGAAGATTTCTTAAAGGCTATTTACCTGCTTCAGCAGGAGCACGAGCGCGTCCAGACGTCGATGCTGGCCGACGCCTTAGGGATTACTGCGCCATCGACCACTGAGATGGCGAAAAAACTGGCGAAGGCCAACCTCGTGGTTCACGAGCCGTATCGCGGCATTCAGTTGACTCCCTCAGGCGAGCGCATCGCGTTGGAGATTATCCGCCACCACCGTTTGATCGAGCTGTTCCTGGTCGAAGCCCTGGGCTACACGTGGGATGAGGTGCACGAAGAGGCCGAGCGCATGGAGCACGCCGTCTCCGAGCGGCTGGCCGAGCGCATCGCGCAGTACCTCAGCAACCCGCGCTACGATCCGCACGGCGATCCGATTCCCAGCGCCGAAGGGGATGTCACCGAGCGCCTCCTGACGCCGCTGTCCGAGTGGCCGCTGCAAGACCGGGGCCGCGTGGCGCGGCTGGTGGACCAGTCGCCGGATATGCTGCGCTATCTGGCCGATAAGGGCCTGATTGTAGGGGCGCCAGTGGAAGTGGTCGCGCGCGATCCCTTCGACGGGCCGCTGTCGTTGATGGTGAGTGAGCGCCACCAGATCATCGGCCAGAACGTTGCGTCACACGTACTGGTCGATCGCGCTGAAAGCTGAGCCACCAAAAAACGGAGCGGCCAGCATACTGCCGCCGCTCCCGGTTAAGCCTCGTATAACAGGCAGCACACGCTGCCGCCCGGTTATTCCCAGATACGCACCCCAAACCGGCTGAGGTAGATCGGCAGGCTCTTGAAGGCCGGATTGGCCGTCTCGATTGCCTGGATGAGTTCGCGCTTTTCGCTGGAGCTTGGCCCGCACAGCAGGGTGACTGAACCGCCTTCACCGCCTGCGCCGTTGACCTTCCATCCCACCGCGCCGTGTTGTTTGGCGATGTCGATGATCTGCTGCGCGTCCGCGCTGATCAGGTCGGGGTGCAGGTCGCCCTGCGCCTCGGTGTTGACGATCATCGCGCGCCCGAGCGCCTTGAAGTCACCCGCGTAGATCGCGTCACGCGAAAGCTGGGCCGTGCGTCGCAGTGAATCGAGCGCGACGTTATTGGGGCCGCTGTCTTCCAGCTTGCGGATCACCTGCTCGTGCACGGCGGAAGATTCGTGCGCTTTCCCCAGGAAAAACAACACCAGCCGCCGTTCCAGCTCCCACCAGACCGTGTTCGGAACCTGGATCTGCGAGACGGTCGCGTAGGGATACTGGTACATGTCGATGAAGTTGATGCCTCCGAAGGCGGCGCAGAGCTGGTCTTGAATACCGCTTTGCAGGTTGAGCATCTTCGTCTCGACGTCGTGGGCCGCGTAGGCGATTTCGTGCGGGGTCATGGTGCCGGGCGTCAGGCGGTCGAGTGCGGCCACCAGTGCCACGGTGATCGCCGCCGAGGTGCCGGTCGAACAGCCCGCCGGTACTTCGGAATAGACCGTGATATGCAGCGCAAGGTCTTCCGGCACGCGCATATACTCGATTGCGGCTTCCAGCAGTGGGTGACGATCCCACTCGCTGTGTCCCGGCGCGATGGGGTACACGTCGCCGTAGTTTTCCGCGTAAAGGATGATCCGGTGCTCGCGCGCTTCGACCGGAAACACCTTGATCTGGACCTCGACGTAAGGATAGACGCCGATGTTAAAGATTTCCCCGTGTCCGGCGAACCACGTATCGGTCCAGCCGCCGTTATCGCAGATACGGATCGGGGCAACGCTGTTGATGACGCGCAGCGGAGTGGTTTGAGCTTGGTCGTTCACCGCAAAAGGGTCCTCTCGATGGAGCACTAAGTATCCTCAAAAAAACGCCTGTAAGTATACTGTCCTCTGTGGCGGGACGCGAAACGCCGCCTTGCCTTGCCAAACTGTTATGAAGTGGAGCAATGTTGATAGCTAAGTTTAGTTGAATGTCCACCCCAACCCGACTATGATAAAAATGACCCCCTGTGGGGATGATGTGGACTGGAGGGAGAAGAAAATGCACGTCTTGATTACGGGTGGAGCAGGTTATATCGGGTCCATGCTGACGGCGAATCTGCTGTTCCAGGGCCATCAGGTCACGGTGGTGGATAAGCTGATTTTTGGCGGGGACTCGCTGCTGGGCTTTATGACGCACCCGGCGTTTAAATTTCACTATGCAGATCTGACTGAGACACGGCTGTCCTCGCTGGTCGATTTGAGCGATGTGGACGCGGTGGTGCATCTGGCGGCAATCGTGGGCTTCCCGGCCTGTCAGGCGGTGGGGCACGACGTCGCGTGGCGTTACAACGTCGAGATGACCCAGGAAGTATTCGCGGATGCCGAGGCTGCGGGCGTGAAGCGTTTCGTGTTCGCCTCGACCTACAGCAACTACGGGCTGGCCGAAGACGGCCTGATGGTCACCGAAGAATCGCCGCTGCGCCCGCAGTCGTTGTATGCGGAGACCAAGATCGCGTCCGAGCAGTTCCTGCTCGAAAAATCCGCGACCTCAAGCTGCGTGCCGGTGTTGTTCCGCTTTGCGACCCTGTTCGGCATTTCGCCGCGCACGCGCTTCGACCTGATCATCAACCAGTTCGTGCTCGAAGCGCTCACCCAACGCAAGCTGATCATCTACCAACGCGGCTATGCGCGCTCGTTCGTGCACGTCTACGACGTGGTGCGCGCGGTGATCATGGGCCTGACAGCGGACGAGGGGATCGTCGGCGGGCAGGTGTTCAACGTCGGTTCCGAGACCGGCAACTTCTCCAAGGACGAGATCGTGCAGCTGGTGAAAAAGCACGTGCGCGGGGTCGAGATCCAGTACAAGGACCTCAGCTTCGGCGGCGACATGCGCGACATCCGCGTGTCGTTCGAGAAGATCCGCTCGCGCCTGGGCTACGAGCCGATCGTGTCGGTGGAAGACGGCATTCAGGAAGTCCGCGACGCGATCGAAACCGAGCTGGTCGGCAACGCCCTGTCCGAGCGTCATCGCAACGCGCACTTCATCGTGCAGTAACGCCTCTCTTTTTCCGGTTATCTGCCCGCCGCGAGCTTGCCTCCGGCGGGCTTTTTTGTGCCGACGGGTCCGTTTCGCTGGGCAGTGTGTGGCGAAAATCACTTATGCCGCTGCGTTTTGAGTGATACACTGAAGCTACAAGCAGGATGAACCGGGCGCGATCCGGCTCCGACCGAGGGCGGCAGTCCTGCGCGAGGGCAGAACGGGACGGGGAGATGCGGGCCAAAAAACGGCGTGCCGTCCCATCATTGAGAGGACAGGTTTTACACAGCGAGCTGTTGCCAGCTCCGGCGAGATCCTGAATTTCACTTCGCGGTCTATCTCGTGCCGCCCTAACTGACGTGAGTTTCCGGTTGCCGTGCCAGGCGTCCCCTGCCTGGCTGGAAGCGTGGAACGAACCAGGAGGCGTACCATGTCAGGCTCAAGGCAAAGCGAGACGTTCAACACGACCCCCAAACTCAAGACCGAATGGGATATCGGCACGTATTTGCGCTATGAGCACGAGCGCCCGGATGTCGTGGCGCTGACGTGCGATTGGCGGGGCGAGGTGCCGACATTGACGATCGATGCCGCGCTGGCTGTGCTGCGTGGCGACTACCCGCGCAACGTGTATCTGGCTGAACTGCCGCGCCCTGGCGCATGGACGCGCAAGCTGAAGCTGATCGTGCCGGGCCAGGAAAGCCGCATCGTGACGGTGGCCGGTGGTGGCACGCCGCGCCTGTGGCTGGGTAACGAGGTCGCCTACCAGCTCCCGAACCTGAAAGCGCGCTACATGGGCGCTATCTACCGGTATGCGATGTCCAACGGCAAGCTCGCGGTCGAAAAGCTGACGTTCGATGAGCCGCAGGGCGGTTTGGCGCTGTCGCTGAGCCACCACATCCACGATCGCATGGTTCAGGCGCGGGCGCTGATCGATGACCGCGTCATCGTGCCCGATCTCGCTGCGCGCGGCCAGTTCAGTATGCCCGGCTGGAACGGCGCGTTCCTGATCTACAGCGAAGCCGTGAACTACCGGCCCTCGACGTTTTTACGGCTGGGGCGCGGCTATTCCAGCCTGGGGCATCCGGTGCGCCTCAAGGCGTTCTGCCTCGGCGTGCACAACCTGCTGCATACCCTGCGCAAGCTGAACGATGGCGGCATGTTCCACGGCGATCTGGTGCACCGCGTCCACGGGGGCAGCGCCAACCTGGGCTTTACGCCGCAAGGACAGGTCGTGTTGAAGGGGTGGGGGCACCGCATCGATGTTAAGGCGCTGGAATGGCCGCCGGAGGCGCTGCACCGTCAGCGGATGCGCGAGGTGACCGGGGCGCTGGCGGGGCTGCTGGAAGATCTGCTCAACAGCGATCTGCCGCAGGAAGAACGTAAGCAGCGCGTGGTCGAGCTGGTGTCGATTGGCTTGAAGGCGTATACCGGGCGGAGCGTGCTCGACCCGGTGGAGCTGATGATCGGGCTGACGACCGAGACGAACCGGCTGCACCGGTCGATGCCCATGATGCCGGGCGGCTACGATTTCCAGGACGATTACGATGGCATGTTCCTGTATTCTGAGAGCAGCCAACTGCCCGACGAGATGAGGAACTGGCTGGTGCAGTGCGTGTTCCAATACGTCTAGCAGGCGCTTTGGCGCTTACTCGCCGTTCTGTTGGCGGAGAGGTAAGAGGTCAGCCCTAGCCATAGGGTCACCTCGCATGAGGCCGCGTCTCGTGCTACGATTACGCGTGTACCGGTTTCATGCGAATGAGGACAATGCGCGATGGGCACATACCGTTTGGGACAGGCTGCGCGGGTGTGGGTAGTTCTTCTCGCGCTGGCTGCCGCCCTGCTGCCGCTGGCCTCTGGAATACGTGTGGGCGCTCAAGGCGGGACCGAAGAGCCGGTCCCGGCAACGGAAGCGCCGCCGGAGGGCGCGGAGGCAGAGGAGCCGCCGCCTGACACCCATATTTTCGGGTACAGCACGTCGCCGCGTTTCCCCATCGTGGTCGGGTTTGTGCTCAATGTGGACGTGCCTGTCGATGAGATCACCGCGGCGGTGCTGACCGTCAGCCAGCCTACCGGCTTCGAGCGGCGACTGGCGTTCGATCCGCTTGCCGACTACGTCAGTGACAGCGGGCCGGAATTCACCAATCTGCGTTATGACTGGTTTCTGCTGGAAGACACGCCGCTGACACCGTTCGAAACCGTCAACTACACGTGGCAGATCGAGACGACCGACGGCATGCTTTCGAGCCTCACCGATTCGTTCGTGCTCGTTGACGCTGCGGCGGGCACGTGGCGCACGACCGGCACTGCGCCCCTGACGCTGCACTCCTACAAAAGCTCGCTGGCCGCAGATCGCGTGCAGCTTGACGTGCTCGCGGCCTATGACCTGCTGGCGCGCCGCACCGGGCGGTCGCCGTTGTTCGAGTTCGTTATCTACGAGCCAACGGCGGACTTTTGTGCGCGTGTCAAAGACGAGCGAACCGGCGAAACGCAGAGCGCCGTGGTCGCAGATAACCTGATCGTGTATCCGTGCACAGAGGCGGATTACGATGCGCTGTACGAGCGCGCGGGAATGACCCCGATTCACCGGACCAACGCGAGCTTCACCGAACTGGAAGATATGATAGTCGCGGCGATGGCCCGGCAGGTGTACGGGGATCTGTGGGGGGATGCGACCGTTCCGGCCTGGTTTACCGAAGGGTTGGCGGGGATGTATGGGCTGCGGCCCAACCTGTCCGCGCTGGCTCGCGCGCGAATGGATATCGAGCGGCGCACGCTGCTCGATTATGGCGCGTTGGGCGTGGAACCCGGTGAAGACTCAGACGTGCAGGTGCAGCAGTCGTGGAAAGCTGAGTCATTCCTGCTAATATTGTATCTGGCCGATCGTTTTGGCGCGGATGCGCCTTTCGATCTGGCGCGCGCTATTCCGAATACGGAAGGCGGGTTTGAGGCCGCGCTGCACGATCTCACCGGGACCAATCTGGCAGGGTTGTGGGAGCCGTTCCTGGCATGGGTGAATTCATCCGCAGCAGACAGCGCGGCGGTGTGGACGCCTTATCTGCCCGTGACCGCGACGCCCACGCTGACGCCCTCCGCGACACCTGTCACGCCGACCCTGACGCCGACCATTACGCTGACCCCGACGGATACGCTCACGCCGACCCCGCCGGGTCCGCCGCCGCCCACAGCGATCGTCAATGTCGCCAGCGCGACGCCGCAGGTCAGCCCGACGAATACCGCGCTGCCGCCGGGCAGCCTGCCCACGCTTGCACCGACGAGCACAGCGTCCGCTCCGGCTGAAGACACCGGCAGCGACGTCGATCCGGTGATGATCGGCGCCATCGGAGCCGTTGCGGTGCTGGGGCTGTTGGTGATCGTGCTAGGCATCGCCAGCTTACGGCGGCGGTCGAAGTAAGACTCTGTACTGTAAGGATACATCGTGGAACAACGACTTATCGCAGACGAACATCGCAGACCGTCGATTTACGATCTCTCGCTCGCTCAGCTCACCGACGTTCTGGCGGGGTGGGGCGAGCCTGCTTTCCGGGCCCGGCAGGTCTGGGAATGGCTGTACAAGCACAAAGTAGACCGCTTTGAGGCGATGGCGAACGTGCCGCGCTCGCTTCGGGAGCGCCTTGACGCGGCGTACCGGATCGGCACGCTGGAGCTGGTTGCCGAGATTAAGTCCTCGGATGGGCACACGGTCAAACGGTTGTTGGGCCTACCCGACGGCCAGATGATCGAAAGCGTGCTGATGGAATATGATGGCAACCGCCGCACGGCCTGCATCAGCACCCAGGCGGGCTGCGCGATGGGCTGCGTATTCTGCGCGACGGGCCAGATGGGATTTTCGCGCCACCTGACGCCGGGCGAAATCGTGGAGCAGGCGGTTGTGTTCGCGCGCCAGTTGGAAGCCGAGGGCGAGCGCCTGAGCAATGTCGTCCTGATGGGCATGGGCGAGCCGCTTCACAATTACGACGCCACGCTCGAAGCGATCACGCGTCTCAACGACGAAGACGGCCTGAACATCGGCCAGCGCCACATCACACTAAGCACCGTGGGCCTCGTGCCTGCGATCCGGCGCTTTGCCGACGAGAATCTGCAAATCGGGCTGGCGATCAGTCTGCACGCGGCGACCGACGAGGAGCGCAGCAAGCTGCTGCCCATCAACCGCCGCTGGCCGCTGACCGATCTGCTGGATGCGATCCGCTACTACATCGATGCGACCGGGCGGCGCGTGACGTTTGAGTGGGCGCTGATTGCCGGAGAGAACGACACGATCGAGCAGGCGGACCGGTTGGGCCAGCTTGTCGGCGGGCTGAAGTGCCACGTGAATCTGATTCCGCTCAACCCCACCGAATCCTATGCCGGGCGTCCCCCCGATCCGGCGCGGATCGAAGCATTTCAGGAGCGGCTGCGCACCTACGGCGTTAACAGTACGGTTCGTGTCCGGCGCGGGATCGATATCCATGCCGGATGCGGCCAGTTGAAGGCGGACGTGATCAAGCGTCCCCGTGCGCGGCAGGCGCAAATGGACGAAGCGGGTTAGAGCGGCAGGCGGAACCCGAACGTGCTGCCGCGTCCCTTCTGGCTGCTGAAATAGACCGTCCCCCGGTGATATTCGACGGCGCGCTTCACGATGGAGAGGCCCAGCCCGTTCCCCGGAATGCCGCGCGTACCTTCCTGCTTGGCACGATAGAACGGTTGGAACAGCGCCGTCTGCTGTTCGGGCGGGATACCCACGCCCGTATCCTGCACCTCAATGTTGATGTGAGGGCGTTCGTCTATCGTGCTGATGAAGGCGCGCAGCGTGATGCTGCCTTCTTCCGGCGTGTATTTGATCGCGTTGCTGATCAGGTTGCTCACGGCGCGGGCCAGTTGGATGGCGTCGCCTTGCATGATCGGCAGCTCTGCCGGGAGGTCGGTGCTGAGCTGGAGCTGCTTGGCTTCCAGCTCGGAACACAGCGACGAAGAAACGTCGTTGAGCAGTTGCAGCCAGTCGACCGGCTGCGTCACGCGGTAGTGCTGCTCGATGCGCTCCAGTGACAGGAACTCGCGCGTGATCTGTCCGACTTCCTGTAATGCTTCGAGCGTAAGCCTCACGTATTCGCTCTGCTTCGGAGTGAGCGAGTCGTGAATCTGAATGTCCAGCAGTTCCACGAAGCCCTGCGCGCGCTGCAGCGGGCCGCGCAAGTCGTGTGACGCGATGCGTATCATTTCGGACTTCGTGCGTTCCAGGTCTTGAATTTCCGCGAACAGGATAGCTTGTTCCAGCACCGAGGCGGCTTGCTGCGTCAGCGTCTGGCACTGCCACAGATCGCCCTTCTTATTGGTGTACTGCGACCGGCTGTCGCGCACGATGACACATCCCCGCATCTGCCCTTTGTTGAACAGCGGCACCACAATCACCATATGGACTCTGTCGAACCACGGCGAGTTGGGAAAAGCCTGCTCGACCTGTTCGCCTGTGAACAGCTGGCTTTCCCCGTCCGTAATGGTAGGCTTCAGCGCCGGGCTGTGGAAATCGATGGGCGTCATGCGCTCGGCGTCGGTTGCCGGGCGGCTGACGTTAGGCCGGAAAGCCGCGGCTTCCACTTCGCCTTGCATCGTGACCGGGTTATACGTGCACACGATGGTGCTCGTGGCGTCGGTAAGCTGCGTGATTTGTTCCGCCAGATGCAGCAGGATCTCGCGCGGCTCCAGGCTCGTCATGATTTTTTGTCCCGCCCGGTAGAGCGCGTCTATCTCCTTGTAGCGAATACGAAGCTGGGCGGCCTGCGATTGAACCTGAGCGTACAGATCGGCGTTTTCGTACGCAATGGCGGCCTGCCGCGCAAAGGGCGTTACCAGCCGGATGTGATAGTCCGTGTAGGAGTTCGGGGTGAGCGAATCGAGCGAGAACAACCCGACCATCTTGTCGTGCACGACGATTGGAATGCCCAGCCAGCATCGCGGCTTTAAATCATTGTTCGGCGTGTTGATCCATCTGGGTTCCTGCCAGACATCGCCGCACAGGTACGGCTCTTTGGTTTCGGACATCGCCTTGAGAATCGGCGTGGTTGCCAGATCGAACGTATAAGTACTTACCGTGGCGTCTTCCAGGTCGAACGCCTCGTATCCGCGCGATAGGGCAACACGTGCGATGCCCTCATCAACCAGCATGACGTTGGCCGCGTCATAAGGCACGATGCGCCGGACCTGTTCCAGCAACCGCGCCAAGACCTCGTTCCGGTCGAGCGTCGAGGACAGAATGGTGCCCGCTTCGACCATCGTATCCGCGATTTCACGTTCGTGGTGCAGCCGCATGGCGGCCAGTTCGCGCTCGATGCTTGCGCCAAACCCGGCGGCCATCGCTTGAATCAGGGTGAGTTCTTCGGGCCGCCACTGGCGTTCGGTTTCAAAATCATCGAAGCCGATGATGCCCCAAAAAGCGCCGTTGACGAAGATGGGGGCAATAACAAGCGATTGGATCTGGAGCGGGGCGAACAGGTCGCGCTGTCTGTCGCCCAAATTGGAAACGGTACGGTAAATCACACCACCCTGGCGAAGAATTTCGTATGCCTCCGGGTATTCCTTGAGATTCCAGGCGGCGGTGATGTTCAGCGGGTGTGTTTCAAAGAAGGTGTGGAGCCGCTCGATCGACCACCAGTTGCGGAGACGGATGAAGGATTCGTGCGTTTCGTCGTTGACCCAGAATTCTCCCAGGTGGACGAACTGCGCTTCGGTCGCTTCCCCGATCAGGCTCAGCGCCTCTTGCAGTCTGGTATCGTAACTGCCGCCGTTCAGCAGCCGGATCGAAGTCTTGGCAATGCCTTCGAGCAGCCGCGCCTGGCGCTGCAGCGCTTCTTCGCTGCGCTTGCGCGCGGTGATATCGCGCACGACGACCAGAACTTCATCGGGAAGGTTGGGGACCAACCGCGCTTCATAGGTGTGCATCTCGCCGTGATGGGGCAGGTCGTACGTGAGGCTCTCCGGCTGGCCCATCGTCGTCACGCGCTGGATCGACTTCAGGAGCGTTTTGCCCAGATCGGGCGGGCCGATTTCGGTCACTTTCTTGCCGATGAACTGCTCCGGCGGAAGTAAAGCGCCCATCTCGTCCGCTATTTTGCAGTCCAGATAGGTGCCGTCTTTGTGAATCAGCAGCAGCAGGTCGGGCATGGCCTGGAGCAGCGCCTGGAAACGATGTTCCGTGACGGAGAACTGCCGGGCGAGGAATTCGTGATGGGAAAGATCTTCAAGCACCAGCAGTCCGCCGGGGTGCATTTCTCCGGGCCTTTCGAGCGGAATGCCGAAGATGCGCACGTTGATGAACTCGTCGTTAGGCAGCTTGATGCGTGTGAACACCCGCTCGAACGGCTCGCCGTCCAGAAGCTGGCGTATCAGCGCGTGCAGTTGGGGATTCAGCCTGACGAACTGCGTTTCGAGCAGATTAAGCCCCTCAACCGTGTCAGCGTTGAGCTTGGGGAAACGCGATTGTGCCGGACCTGTGTAGTTGAACTGCGTGATGCGTCCGTCGGAATCGACTATAAACACGCCAAGCGGCACCGTGCCGAAGCTGTGATGCTCCATCGCGCTCCAGCGGGCCATCTCGTCCGTTGGGTCTGTGGGGGCGGGCATTTCACGGCAGACACAAACGATGTACTGCCCATCTTCCATAGTCGCCATCGACGCGCGCGCTTCGACCAGCACGCTCTCGCCGCCGGTGGTGCGCAGCACTCCGCGACGGCGCGAGGTGGTGCCGTTAGCAAACTGGTCCGCGCTGGCGGGTAAATCTTCGTCGAGAGGAAGGTAAATCGCGCTCAGAAGCTGTCCGTAGACGTCGCCGGGCTCGTAGCCGGTCACCTCGCAGAACGCGCGATTTGTATAAGTGATGATCAAACTTTGACGCTCTGCGATGATCACCGGATCGTGGATCGCGTCGAGCGCTGCCCCCAAATCAAGCTGCGTATACATCTGGATCTCCCCCCCGGACTTTTGTACTTAAGGGCTAAACCGCCAATTGCCAGGGTTTCTTTCATGTCATTTTGTTTCGGGTAACTTTTACTCATTCCAGACTCTTAGCGGTTTGAGGGTCAGGCGGTGAACCAGAAGGCCGAGCACGCCAAGCCCCAACGCGCCCATCACGCCTGATTCGGGGAACCATTCCGCGACCCCGGTGAGCCATCCGGGACCGGAAAAGGAAAAATCATGCACGGCTTCCAGGCCAAAACAGGCCGTGTTCCAGCCGAAGTGCAGCGCGACCGGCAGCGCGAGGTGTTGGTTGGTGCGCGCGAAGGCCCATCCGAAGACGATCCCCATCAGGGTCAGGACGGCGACGGTGAGCGGAATGTAAAGCCCTCGCACGCCTTGATGCAGGATGTTGGGCAGGTGGAACAGGCCAAACAGGCTGGACGCGATCAGCAGCCCGCGCGACGGTCCGGTGCTGTGGCTGAAAAGGGTCTGGATCACGCCGCGGAAGGTGAATTCTTCGATGACCGCCACGACGAACTGCTGGGCGGCGACGCCGATCACCAGCCCGGCGATCGTCCAGTTCAGGGTGGTGATGTGCAGCCAGCCTGCCGCGCGCAGCGCGCCATAGACCAAAAGGACGGCGGCCAGCGATCCGGTCGTGCCCAGAATAAAATGGTGGACAACTCCGCGATAGGGAAGAATGCCGGGGATGGAAAAGCTGCCGCGACATAGCCGCCAGAGCAACAGCGCGCCCAGCGGCATGCCCGCATAGTATATCGTGAAGGCGACCCATCCCAGCTCATCGAGGAGCATGGTGCTCAGGCCGCCGATCAACAGGCCGAAATAGAGTAAAATCCACAGCGTCGTTCGATGCTGTGCTGCCATTCGCCGCATATCCCCTTACTTCCCTGACTTCTAGTATACTCGCGGCACGGTCCCTGGCTAGGGGGCACGGCGGCGCTAATTGTTCTGAATTCGTGAAGACTGTAAATGACTGCGGATCGCCTCGATCCAGTTTTCCAGGGGGCTGGTAGACCGGTGCCGGTTTAAGGTAATATTTCCGGTCACGCCGAGGCAATTATCCTGCCGTGCAATCGCAGGGGCACAAAACTGCATCTAATCGCGTAGGCGCTCGTTCATTTTGAGGGGTAACTGCCGGTCGGGGCGCGACTGCGCGTTATGTACCCGCGACCGGTCCATACTTAGACCACCTTACACGGCATGTTGTGCACACACAAAGGAGTCCCCATCCATCATGGCTTACCAACATATCGTCGTACCGTCTGAAGGCGAGAAAATTACGTGCCTGGATAACCGGGAATGTTTCCCCGATCACCCGCTGATCGCATTCATCGAGGGGGATGGCATCGGGGCAGATATTATGCGGGCGTCGCGGCGGATCTGGGATGCGGCGGTCGAAAAAGCGTACGGCGGCCAGCGTAAAATCGTATGGGTCGAAATTTACGCGGGCGAAAAGGCCGCCGGGCTGTACGACGGCGACTATATGCCTGAAGAAACGTTCGAGGCCCTGCGCGAGTTCAAAGTGGGCATCAAGGGCCCGCTCACGACGCCGGTGGGCGGCGGGTTCCGCAGCCTCAACGTGACGCTGCGCCAGGTGCTTGACCTGTACGCGTGCGTGCGTCCCGTGCGGTGGTATCGCGGCGTGCCCAGCCCCGTCCGTGAGCCGCAGAACGTGGACGTGGTGATCTACCGCGAGAACACCGAAGACGTCTATGCCGGAATCGAATATCAGGCAGGCACGCCCGAAAATGAGAAGCTGGCGGCCTTCCTGCGCGACGAGATGGGCGCGAAGTTCTTCGACGGCAGCGGCCTGGGTATCAAGCCGATCAGCGCCTTCGGGACCAAGCGCCTGATGCGCGCCGCATTGCGCTATGCCATCGAGCGTGGCCGCAAGAGCGTGACCATCGTGCACAAGGGCAACATCCAGAAGTTCACCGAAGGCGCGTTCCGCAACTGGTGCTACGAGGTCGCGCGCGAGGAATTTGGCGATCAGACCATCACCGAAGACCAGCTTTGGGACGACTACAACGGCCAGATTCCTCAGGGCAAGATCCTGATCAAGGACCGCATTGCAGACATCATGTTCCAGCACATGCTGCTGCGTCCCAAGGAATTTGACGTGATCATCTCGCCCAACCTCAACGGCGACTACCTCTCTGACGCTATCGCGGCAGAAGTCGGCGGTGTGGGCATCGCGCCCGGCGCGAACATTGGGGACACGGTGGCGCTGTTTGAGGCGACGCACGGTACGGCTCCCAAGTACACCGACCTGGACAAAGTGAACCCCGGTTCACTGATGTTCAGCGGCGTGATGATGCTCGAGTTCCTGGGCTGGCAGGAAGCCGCTGACCTGATTGCGCGCAGTTACGAGCGCACGCTTGACCAGAAAATCGTCACGTACGACTTTGCCCGCCAGATGGAAGGCGCGACCGAAGTCAAGACCAGCGAGTTCGCCACCGCGCTGATCAAAAACATGGACGCCGGGCTGTCGTAACCGGCAGTCCCGCTGAAATTTCCGGCGAGGGAGGCGCAATCCTCCCTCGCGTTGTGTCTGTCCAGGCGATCGTACCCTTGCACGTGGCAACCGGCGTGCTATAATCGCCACGCTTGACTGCCGAGGAGAATGGGACAACATGCAGAACGCGCTTGAAATTATCCAAATTTTGACCTCACTCACGCTCATCGTGGTGATTGTGCTTCAGGCGAAGGGGCAGGGTCTGGGCGGCCTTTTTGGCGGCGCGGATTCCATGGGCATCAGCAAAACCCGTCGCGGATTGGAACGTACCCTGTTCCAGGTCACTGTGGGACTGTCAATCGCATTTCTGCTCAACGCGATCCTGCAGTTGCTCATCCAATAGCGGTGCTTTTCGCACGTTCAAGTTTATAAAGACTAAATAGGGGGGTGTTTTGCAGTGATGCAGAACACCTCGTTCTATTTGGGGAGGAAGCGATGCTTAAAAGTCTGCGGTGGCCGTTTTTGGTGTTGGTGCTTGCCGCGGCGCTGTTCGTGATAGCGCTCCTAACCCGTACCAATGAAACTCCCGGTGCAGCGCAAACACTCGATACCGCAACCCCGGCGACGGAATCCGCTCCCACTGCGGAACCAACCGCTGCGCCGACGCTGGCTCCGGCAGATACCCAGGTCAGCGCGCCCGCTGCGCAGCAGGCGACGCCTGTTCCGGCTCAGCCGGTGCAGCCGGTGCTGGTCGAGGCTCTGGTCGGGCAGATTTCCAAGCTCAATCCACTGTTGGCGACTTATAACCCGGTGGACCGGGACATTACCTCGCTCATCTACGAGGGCCTCACCACCACCAACGACTACGGGGAGATTGTGCCTGATCTGGCCGCCTCGTGGACGGTTTCGGATGACGGGCTGGTCTATCTGGTCGATCTACGCACCGATATTCTGTGGCAGGACGGCATCCCGTTCACGGCGGAAGACGTCGTGTTTACGGTCAGCCTGCTGAGCGATCCCGCGTTTCCCGGGGCCCCGACGCTGTCTGAGTTCTGGCGCACGGTCGAAGTGGACGCGCTCAGTTCGCATCTCGTGCGCTTCCGTCTGACGCAGCCGCTCGCGTCGTTCCCCGACCAGATGCGCATTGGCCTCGTGCCGAAGCACGCGCTGGACGGTGTGAACGTCGCCGCCTTGGGCCAGCATCCGTTCAACCTGTCGCCTATCGGCACAGGGCCGTACCAGATCGAAACGCTGACGACATCGAACGGGCAGATCGACGGCATCCAACTGCGTGTCGCGCCGGTTTATCGCCAGCGCCCCGAAGGTGCGGACGGCTTCGCGCTCGATCGCATCGTGTTCCGCACCTATCCGACTGCCGAAGCGGCGCTTGAAGCCTACCATAATGGCGAAGTCAACAGCCTGGGCACGATTCCCGCCAGCTCGCTGCAAGTGGCCGAGCAGCTTCCCGGCCTGAGCCTCTATTCGGGGGTCGCACCGCGTGTGGGTGTGGTGATCTACAACTGGCAGCGCGAGTCCATCCCGTTCGTTCGCAATCCGCGCGTGCGGCTGGGACTGTCCCAGGCGGTCGATCGCGCATCGGTGGTCCAGAACGCGCTGGATGGAACCGCCATCGTGGCAAACAGCCCGCTGCTGCCGAATTCGTGGGCCTACGATGCTGGCGTGCAGTGGCCCGTCTATGACGTGGCCCACGCGCAGGAGCTGATCTCCACGGCGAACCTGTCCGGCGGGGAGGATGACGTCGCGGCGACGGCGGAGCCCGCTGATGCGGTGGTTGAAGGCGGCGAGGGCGCGCCGGTGAGCACGGAAGCGCCAACCGAGCCGGTGGCGGAGGGTACGGCCCCTGCGACCGAAGCGCCGACCGAAGAAGGCCCGGTGGAGCTGGCACTGGTGATCCTGACGCTGGACGATCCGGCCATGGTCGAGATGGCGACGGCCATCGCGGGCGCGTGGCAGCAGATCGGCGTGGAAGGCTCGATCGATCCGGTGGACAGTGACACGCTGCGGGCGCGGCTGGAAGCGGGCGATTTCGATGCGGCGCTGGTCGAGCTGAGCTTCGAGCCGGACGCCGATCCCGATCCCTACGTGTTCTGGCATCAGGGCCAGTTTGGATCCGGTCAGAATTACGGCGGCATGGACGATCGCCGCATCAGCGAAGCGCTGGAGCAGGCGCGGCGCGTCACGCTGGGGCTGGACCGTAAGGTCTACTACCAGCAGTTCCAGCAGTTGTTTGCCGAGCGCGCTCCGGCGCTGGTGCTGTACTATCCGCTGTGGTTCTACGGCGCGGATTCGCGGCTTCAGGGCGTGCAGCTTGGCTTTTTGAGCACGCCGAGCGATCGCTTCCGGCATATCCACGATTGGACGTTCGAGTAGCCGGGGAAATTCGGCGTTTGCGTTAAATTCATACTTGACGTGGGCGTCAGACCTGCTAGAATGTTCACCATCAGCGCCGAAGTGGCGGAATTGGCAGACGCGCTACGTTCAGGGCGTAGTCCCCGTACGGGGGTGTGGGTTCGACTCCCACCTTCGGCACAGAAGACCCAGACAGGCTTGTCTGGGTCTTTTTGTTTGTTGCCTTGCGCGGGGGCCTGTGGTACGTTTGGGAAGCATTCTTGCCTGTATGTAACCCGCCAACCTATGAGCGATCCGTCCTCCTCAGCTTCGCAAAAATCAACCGGGCGCACCCCGCGCCGAGGTCGCCGCCAGTCTCTGTCGAGCGTGCAGATTGTCTTCGCGCTGCTGCTGTCGATCGGCCTGCTGCTGGTCATCAACTTCAGCGGGCGCATCGCACGCGGCCAGCAGATGGAGGCCGCGCGGCGGCAGCTTCAATCGACGCTCGACGTGCTGCAAACGCAGCGTGAAGACCTCCAGCGCGAGCGTGATTACGCCGCCAGCGACGCCAGCATCGAGCAGTGGGCGCACCAGGAAGGCAAGATGGTGCGCGAGGGCGAGATCCTGATTATCCCCATCCCCGGCGGCGGATCGACCGAACCGACGCCAACGCCGACACCGCCCGCCCTGATCATCGCGCCGCCGACGCCGCAGCAGGAAGAACCGAACTGGTCGCTGTGGTGGAACTTGTTCTTCGACGGTGAGCCGCCGTTCTAGCCCTTCCCAGAGGAGCGCAGCCATGAAGACCCCGCATCTGCACACGTTTTCCATCGTCGCGTGCGATCCGTCCGTGCCTGCCTGGGGCGTGGCGGTCGCCAGCAAGTTCCTGGCGGCGGGTGCGGTCGTCAGTTGGGCGCGTGTGGGCGCGGGGGCGGTGGCGACACAGGCTCACGCGAACGTGCCGTTTGGCGTGCAGGGCCTGGACCTGATGGCGGGCGGCCTCAGCGCGGACGACGCGCTGTCACGTCTGATCGCGGGCGACGAGGGACGCGCGCACCGTCAGGTCGGGCTTGTTGATGCACAGGGCCGCGCTGCCGCATATACGGGTGAGGCGTGCATGGCCTGGGCGGGGCATCGCGTTGGGCAGGGCTACGCATGCCAGGGCAATATTCTGACCGGGCCGGAAACGCTCGATGCAATGGCGGACGCTTTCGAACATACGCCCGGTGCGCTGGAACAGCGGCTGGTCGCGGCGCTGGACGCGGGCGACCGCATCGGCGGCGATCGACGCGGCAAACAGTCAGCGGGTCTGCTGGTAGTCAAGCCCGGCGGTGGCTACGGCGGCGACAACGACCGATACCTCGATCTGCGCGTGGATGACGATCCGAACCCGGTCGGGCGGCTGGCCGAACTGCTGGCGCTGCACGCCCTGTACTTTGGCGAATCCGATCCCGCCGCGCTGCTGCCCATCGACGCGGCGCTGGCGGCGGAGCTGCAAACGCTGCTCGTCCAGCGCGGTTTCCTGGACGGCCCGGTCAGCGGCGCGTGGGACGCCTCCTCGGTTGAGGCATTCTGGCGTTTCGTGAGCATCGAAAACCTCGAAGAACGCTGGTCCCCGGACGCGCCGGACGTGCTCGATCCCGTCGTGCTCGCCTTCATCCGCGAGCGCTTCCCCGGCTGATGCTCGCACAGGGGCTCGTGATCGCGCTGGTGGGCGCTGCCGTCCCGTGGATGGATCGCGCCGCCGCAGTCCTTCGTGACGGCGGGTATGCGGTCCTGCGCTGTGACGATCCGGCAGCGTACATTACTCAGTTGATCGATTCCTCCGCCGTGCTGGTTCTGGCGGGTGCGGACACCGACGCCTGCACCTGGATCGCCCGCGCCAAAATCGAGCAGGCCACGCGCCGGATTCCCACCCTGGCACTGCTCTCGGACGCGCAGCAGGGCGCAGAGGCGCTTGGGGCGGGCGCAGATGAGTGTTTGCTCGTGAATGCGCTCGAAACGCGCCTGTTGGCCGTCGTGGGCGATCTGGCCCGCCAGCCCGATGCCGCGCGCCGCGCCGAACTGGACTGCCAGTGCGCGCAGCCGCTGTCGCCGCAAGGGCAGGAGGGCGTCGAGCGCTTCAATGCAGGCGAGTATTACCGGCAGCACGATTTATTCGAGGCGCTGTGGATGGCCGAGCCGGGGCCGGTGCGCGATCTCTACCGCGCGATCCTGCAAGTGGGTGTGGCCTACTATCACGTTATGCGCGGCAACGATCGCGGCGCATTGAAGATGCTGCGGCGCAGCGTGCAGTGGTTCGCGGATCTGCCAGACGTTTGCCAGGGCGTCGATGTACGCCGCCTGCGCGACGATGCAGCCCAGGTGCGCGCCGCGCTCGAAAGCGGCGATCCCGGCGCGCTGGATCGGGCCCACCTGCCGCCCGTGCACCTGGTGGACGCCGCCCGCTAGCGCGTACCCTACGGCGCGGCGACGCTCGCCCGGCGTCCGG
>NZ_DAISHJ010000011.1:0-4877 GCF_036822615.1 Aggregatilinea sp.
AATCGTCCCCACATTCACATGGGGCTTCGTCCGCTCAAACTTCCCCTTCGCCATGCTGTGTTCGTTCCTCCAGAAAGTCGCTTTCGACGGGATAGTTTAGTTTCGAAAAGTAGTTTGTGAGCCTACGATGGGATTCGAACCCATGACCTCTCCCTTACCAAGGGAGTGCTCTACCGACTGAGCTACGTAGGCACAACTACAGGCGATAAATCGCCAAGGTGGGCCGGGCAGGACTCGAACCTGCGAAGGCGTCTGCCAGCGGATTTACAGTCCGCCCCCTTTGCCGCTCGGGACACCGACCCATAGAGTGGAACCAATTTGTAAAGTGCCTCATGAGGCCAGAGCCGGCGAAGGGAATTGAACCCATAACCTACCGCTTACAAGGCGGTTGCTCTGCCGATTGAGCTACGCCGGCGCAGTGGAGGACATTGTACCATGCCCGAAACGTAGCCTCAAGGGTGAAGCGTCTCAACCCATAAGACGGTCGGGATTGTAGCGGACGGGTAAGGGTTTGTCAATGGTGGGTCAGGCGAGATACACAGAGTTTTTTCCCTCAAAAGTCGCGAGATTATCCAGAATGCTACAATCCCTGGTAGACACGTCAAGCATCCGTGAGGAGTTCGCTGTGAGTGCACCCGTTCCCGATAAGGCTCTGCAAGAAAAGGCGTGGGCTGTTTACCAACAACTCGTCGCCCATTACGGCGAACAACCGCTTAAACCGCGCCGCAAACCGATGCACGAGCTGATTTCGACCATGCTCTCGCACCGCACCACCCAGCACAACGAGGCGCTCGCGTTTCAGCGCATGTGGGATCGCTTCGGATCGTGGGAAGCGATCCGCGACGCGACGCTAGACGAGCTGACCGAGGCGATCGCGCCTTCGAACTATCCCGATACCAAAGCGCCCCGGATCAAAGAAGCGCTCTCGATGATTATCAAGGCGCGCGGTGAGCCGTCGATCGATTTTCTGGCGGACCTGCCCGCCGATGAGGGATTGAAGTGGTTGATGGCCCTACCCGGCGTCGGCATCAAAACCGCGTCGCTAGTGCTGCTATTCTGCTTCTCCAAGCCCGTGCTGCCCGTGGATACGCACGTACACCGCGTCAGCCAGCGGATCGGGCTCATCGGCCCCAAAGTCAGCGCTGATGCGGCTCATCTGCTGCTGCCCGCCCTGCTCCCAAACGATCCGCACGTCCTCTTTAACTTTCACATTGCGCTGCTCAAGCACGGCCAGCAGATCTGCATCTGGGGCACGCCGCGCTGCGAGCGCTGCCCGGTTACCGCGCTGTGCGATTGGTATCACGCACACCGCGCGCCGGACGCCGCCACACATCAGCGTTAGCGGTGTCAGATTACAGTCTTAAAGAGGTGCGTTACTCGGCCAGATCGGAGACAGGCGGCACGTCGGAATCGGGGATCACGGGCAGCGTGATGATGAACGTCGTGCCCTGGTCCTCGCCGCTTTCGAGGGTGATCGTTCCGTTATGAAGATCGACGAACTGCTTGACGATGGTCAGCCCTAAGCCCGTGCCTGAGATCGAGCCTACGTTGCTGCCACGGTGGAAAATCTCGAACAGCCGCACCTGATCCACCTGCGGAATCCCGATCCCTTGATCCTGCACGCGCAAAATAATGCGATCCTCTTCGCGCACGGCGCTCAACCGGACCTCTCCCCCGCTCGGTGAGTACTTGATCGCGTTCGAGAGCAGGTTCGATAGGATGTGCCGCAGCAGTTTCGTGTCCACATTCACGTCACCGGCAAGGCCCGTATACGAAGCCACCAACTGATGTTTGGCGCTCAACGTACGCCGGAACTCGCGCAGCAGGGAATCACAGAACGCCGCCAGATCGACCGGCCCGGGGCTGAATTGGAGCTTGCCCGCATCCACCCGGCTGATCATCAGCACATCTTCGAGCAGTTCGACCATCGTCTTGATACTGAACCGGATGCGGCTGAACTCCTCTTTTTTATCCGCCTCCGTCAGCCGATCCGAGTACCGCTCGACAAGATCGGTCGCGGTCTGGATCACCGCCAGCGGCGTGCGAAACTCGTGCGAGACGATCGACACAAACCGCGATTTCAGCTCGTTAAGCTGCACTTCCTGGGCCAGCGTTTGCCGCAGGGACGATTCCAGACGCTTGCGATCGGTGATGTCGCGGATGCTGCACACGAGGCCAGTCGTCTGGTTTTGCGACGTCTCGATGGGCGAAACAACGATATCCGCGTGGAACGGCATGCCGATCCGGCTCATCAGCATCGCCTCGGCGCGTGATGCGTGACCACTGTAGGCGGTCTGCGCGAGCGCATTGCGCAGCACCTCTACCGATTCGGTTGTTGCGAACCGGACAAGCGGCTGTCCGAACGCATCTTCACCGGACCAGCCGAATACATCGGCAAATACCGGATTCACCTGCTGGATGATTCCGGTGAGATTCGTCAGCACGATCACATCGCTGCTGCTGTTGAGAATGACCTCAACCCGTTCTTTCGCCCGGTTAAGCTCCGCGGTACGTTCCGCGACGCGCGCCTCCAGTTCTGAGGCATAGGTGCGCACCGATTCCTCAGCCTGCTTGCGCGCGGTGACATCACGCGCGATGCCTTCCACGGCGATCACCTGCCCTGCCTCGTCATACAGCGGGACAAGGTGCTGTTCCAGCCAGATCTGATCTCCGTCGCGGCGCGTAACGCGCACTACCGATTCATGCCCAAGCAGTTTGATCAGCTCGCGCGCAGGGGTCGTTCCGTTTTCGTCAGCGCTCGAAATAAGGTGGGAAAACAGCTCGGAATTCTCGTAAAATTCATCGGGAGCATAGCCCGTGATGGTCAACACGGCCTGATTGATAAACTCTACTTCATACTCGGGGCGCAGCCGCACCCGGTAAATAATATCGAGCGCGTTCTCCGCAAGCCGCCGGTAACGCTCCTCGCTCTCGCGCAGAGCCAGAACGGCCTCGTTCTTTTGCCGCCGCAGATCGTGAGCCGTCAGCGCCCGTCTCACCGCTTCGCCCAGGCGCACCAGCCGATCTTTCAACAGGTAGTCGGCAGCGCCGCGCTTGATCGACTCAACGGCCAGCTCTTCCCCAAGGCTGCCCGTCACCAGGATGAACGGAATATCCAGTTCTCGCTCGATCAACAGCCGGAGTGCATCAAGCCCGTTGAACTGCGGCAGGGTAAAGTCGGCGAGGATGATATCAGGCGGCTGTTCGGCAAGCGCCCGAACGTAATCAGTCTCAGATTCGACGCGCCGCCACTGCGGTTCGAATCCGGCATGCTTCAGCTCATATAAGATCAGCTCAGCGTCGTCAGGTTTATCTTCTACAAGTAAAACTTGGAGCGTCATCACAGTGCCTCATCTCGATGTACAGACGCCCACATCACTAATCGGATTTTGGCGGCTCGTTCAGGAGGAGCCAGTACATACCCAGGGTATAAACAGCCTGAATAAACTGCTCGAAATCAACCGGTTTTGTGATGTAGCTGTTCACCCCAAGCTGGTAACTCTCGACAATATCGCGTTCCTGGCGGGATGACGTCAGAATCACCACCGGGATCGACCGCGTATGCTGATCGGCCTTGATGCGTTCCAGCACTTCCAACCCGCCGATCTTCGGGAGCTTCAAATCAAGCAGGATCAAGCGCGGCAGAGGTTCCCCGCTGCGATCCGCGTAGGCTCCGTTCCGAAAAATATAGTCGAGCGCTTCGGCTCCATCGCGCGCCACTTCGATATCGTTTGCAAGGTTATGCATCCGAAGCGCGTGCAGCGCTAATTCTACATCGTCCGGGTTATCTTCAATCAGCAGGATCTTGACTGGAAGTGCGTTCATTATGAACATCTCCTAGCGTAAAATAGAACGTCGCGCCACTGTCTACTGCCGCTTCAGCCCAGATCTTCCCCTTATGACGATGAATGATCCTCTGGACGGTTGCCAGCCCGACACCGGTCCCCTCAAAATCCTCCACGCGATGCAGTCGTTGAAATACGCCGAACAGCTTGTCGGCATAACGCATGTCAAAACCGGCCCCGTTATCCTTGACGAAGTAGACCACCTCGTCGGTCTGCTGAGCGCCGACTTCAATACGCGCGTGCTCGTGGTTCTTGGTGAACTTCACCGCATTGGACAGCAGGTTGAAATAGACCTGACGCAAAAGCGCGGGGTCGGCGTAAGCAGCAGGTAGCTCACCGACGATGATTTCGACGTCCCGGTTCTGCCACTCGCTGCTCAGGTCATCCAGCACCTGGGTGACGAGATTGGCCGGTTCGACCTCTTTTGTCACCATCGGCTGGCGCCCCAGCCGCGAAAAGGCGAGCAGATCGTCAATAAGCTGCCCCATCCGCTGCGCCGCATCTCGCACGCGCCCCAGATATCGCTGCGCCTCTTCGGGGATTTGCTGCGTATATTCGGTTACAACGATGCGGGAAAATCCGTCAATGGCGCGCAGCGGCGCACGCAAGTCGTGCGACACGGAATAGGTAAACGCCTCCAGCTCGCGGTTGATCGATTCAAGTTGGGAGGTTCGTTCCATGACACGCAGTTCCAGCTCGCTGTTCAAACGCCGGATTTCGGCCTCGTCCTGGCGGCGTTCCTCGTCGCGGCGTTCCAGTTGGCTCGCCATCGTATTGAAGGCATCCGCCAGCCGCGTCAATTCCACGGGACCGCCGTTATGCTCCACTCGCGTGCTCAAATCACCCGCACTCAGGCGTTTCGACGCATCGAGCACCGCCTCAAGGGGATGCATAATAAAAATCTCACCGCCAAACCACACCGACCCCACACCTAACAGGGCCGCTAACCCCAGCGCCAATAGATACAGCCCAAGCTGGTGGTTGGCAGGTGCCACCACCCGATCCTTACTGAAACCGACGACCAGATAGGCG
>NZ_DAISHJ010000011.1:4887-91286 GCF_036822615.1 Aggregatilinea sp.
AGCCAGCTGCGTATAGGAATACAGGCGCTCCACCCCATCCAGGCCAACCGTATCCATGGTGCTGGCCTCTTCGGTCTCGCGGATCAAAGTCTGGATGACCGGCGCAGCGCTTTCGTTCTGCGCGCGCTCGGGATCCAGCTCGGGATAGCGCGCGAGCAGGGTTCCATCGCTCTGGACCATGAACAAAACGCCATCTTGCGGCAAATCCGCCTCGCGCGCGATGTTACTGAGCCAGTTCACCGTCAGGCTGGCAGCGACGATGCGGATGATATCTTCGTTTTCATCCAGCACCGGATACGTCAGCACGACGATTCGCCTGCCCGATAACCGGCTCTGCACGTATTTACCGATCGTGAATTCGCCGGTTTCCATCACCTGCTGGAAATATTCCCGGTCCGAAACGTTGATCAGCTCGCCAGATTCGGACGGCGGGCACAGAACATCGCCGTTGACCTTAATAATGGCGAAGCCCGAATAGACCGGATAGCGGCCCAGGAGTTCGTCGAACAACCCGGTACAGACGTCCGGATCGTCGGAAAGAATGATCGGCTGGTTTGCCAGAGTGATCAGAAGTTGGTGCGTGCTGGTGACGAGGTTGTCGTAGTTATCTGCCGCCAATTGGGTAATGCGAGTCACTTCCTGCTGGGCGCGTTCGATGGAATCATGGCGCTGTTTGGTCACCGAGTAAAAGCTGAGCGCCAAGGCAGGCAGCAGTGCCAACAAAATCAGTGCTATGAAGCGGAACCTGAAACTGCGACTGAGATGCTGCCCCATTCAACTGGCCCCTAAGGATTCAAGCGCGGCGAATAAGGACACTCGTAATCTTCATATTCATTTAGTTTACAGTGATAGTGATAATAACCGCAAATCACCTGATACTTCTCTACAAAAGTTCAAACTCACTAGCTGTAAGTGCTGTCATTGCACTTTCGAGCAGTTTTTCGTTTACCTCTAACAATACTTACGAACAAAAATCTTCAAGATGGTTTTATAATATTAACATGATATTAAATAAGTAACACAAACAGACTGCAATAGGAAATTGTGGCCCTTCCTTCCCTCATGGGGCCCTCACCAGACGCGACTCGCGGGCTGGTCCACTGGGGAGCAGCCCGCGAGTTTGCAAAGGTGTCGGTGATCTACCCGCTGTCGCGGGCACACCTTGTTAAGAGGAGGCAGCCATCGCAGGGTGGCGCGCACGCCGAAGCTGTGCCTTCACCAGCGCCGCTCCGCGCATCACAATCACCACCGCCGTGATCGTCACTGCCAGGAACCATACATCCGACGCCATACTCAACAATACACGCTCACTCAAACCACCGCCGCCCTCATGACCGCCGCCACCCTGGGGACGCTCGCCCTGCCCTGCGCCTTCAAATTCAGCGTTCCGATCCTGCCCGCCAAAGTCCCCGGCAGGCCGCTCGCCCATCGCAGAGCCGCCCGCGTCCGATCCTGTCAGCACGGCAGGCACGTCGAAGACACGCGGCACTTCAAGATACCCGGTGCGGTCCAACCAATAGCCACTCAATCCCAATACTGCGATTACGATTACCAGCATTACCAGTGATTTCTGATTCTTAGACATGAGAGGCTCCATCCCGCGCTAGCTGCGCGTGCTCAATTCGGGCAGCGCCTTCTGGGGCGCAATCCGGCGGCGCGGCTTCCAGGTGTAGCGTTTGATGGTCGCCACGATCCATTTCCAGTGCAGACCCAGGTGAACCCCCAGCACCAGCAGCGCAACCTGCGGCGACCAACGGTGAAGTTCTTCCCACGTATGCTGCGTCTGGGAGGATACCCCCAGCGTTTCCGCAATCGGAAGATTCCTCGAAATGATCAGCCCGCTCACAACCACCGTTCCCATAGCGAGCAGCAGCACGAGGTTCAACAGGTAGTTGATCCGCGCCTGGCCCGACGTTTTGCCAAAGAAGCGGCGCGTTACAGAAACTACCCACTTCCAACTCAGCAGGATGTGGACGATGACGGCAACGCCAAATCCGATACCAAGCCATTCGTGCCAGTACTGTCCTGTCGATTGCGGTTCCAGCGCCACAATAAACGCGACAGCCAAAGAGATATCAAGAAGCAGCTTGGTTTTTGTATTGTTTAATCGCAGTCTTCGGGCCATGTTCGATCTCCGTCTGTACATACTTCCCAGGTACTGCCGGTCACCTCTTGCCGCACAACCGGCGCACGTCCTTTGTGATGCTGTTCACTATAATGGACTTTCGAACCCCGCAGGTTATGCCTACCTCAAACATGCTTAAATTCACCTTAAATCGGGTTGCCTGCCTACCGGCAAGATGACACAATGTGAACACACTGCATACGTCGAAGAGGAGGAGCCGTGACACATATCCTGATGATCGAGGACGACCCGCTGATTCTGGGGCCAGTGGTACGTTCACTAAAATCGGCGGGCTTTCAGGTGTCCCAGGCGACAGACGGCGCAGCAGGCGCACAGCTTGCGCTGGAGAAAGAGCTGGACCTGATCATCCTCGATATTTTGCTGCCCGAAATGGACGGGTGGGAAGTGTGCAAGGCCGTACGCCAGCACAGCACCGTCCCGATTCTGATGCTCACGGCGCTTAGCGATGAGATCGACCGTATCCTGGGTTTGGAACTCGGCGCAGACGACTACCTGACCAAACCGTTCAGCACGCGTGAGCTAATGGCGCGCATTAAGGCGCTGCTGCGCCGCGTCGAGATGGATCTCCAGCAGGCCCGGCAGGTGAACAGCGTTCGTATCCGCGACATCATGCTGGATCTCGACACCCGCCAGGTCACCAAAAACGGCGTCGAGCTGCCGCTGCGCTATAAAGAGTTCGAGCTTCTGTCGCTGCTGATGCTGCGCGCCGGGCAGGCCGTATCGCGCGCGGAGATCTTCGATCGCGTTTGGGGGACGGACTGGCTGGGCGACATGCGTACTCTGGACGTGCATATCCGGTGGCTGCGTGAAAAGCTCGAAGAAGACCCCGGCAACCCGGAACTTATCCAGACAGTGCGCGGGGTCGGTTACCGCTTTACTCCGTCCTAAGGATTGACTTGTGAACCGCCACAGCCTGCGTATCCGCCTCCTGGCAACCTACACCGGTCTGATCGTCCTGGGATTTGGTGTGCTTGCGCTGCTGGCCGGGCAGCAGCTTTCGAACGCGGCGCGCCGTGACTACGAGCTGCGGCTGAGTAACGAAGTCGTCCTGGTCGCGCGCGGGTTTGAAGAAGCCACGCGACCGTCGCAGGTCGGAGAAACGCCGGACGAAGACGACCTGGACGAAATTCTGCAAAGCCTCAACCCACGCGCGGATACTGAAATCAAACTCTATAAGGTCGATTCCCAGCCGCCAGTGGTGATCGACACCGAACGCGACGACACGCCGGACCGGCGCGACCACACCCGGCCCGACGGCGAAGAACCAGTCTGGCCGCTGCCCGACAATCTCAAAGATTTCCCCGAAATCGTCAGCGCCAACCGGAACACGATCATCGTGGACCAGCGCGACAACGCCGACGGCGAATCGACGCTCTACACGGCGGCCCCCATCAAAACGACCGCCTTCAACGGCTATATTCAGCTCAGCGAACCGGCCAGCGTGCTCAACCAAGCCATCCGCCAGCGTTGGGAAACGCTGATCTTCGGGCTGGCGGTCATCACCACATTGGCGCTGCTGGCAAGCATCTGGCTGGCGCGATCGTTGATCCGCCCGCTCGAAAATCTGCGCGATTCGGCCCTGCGCCTCTCTCAAGGCGAGCTGTCGCACCGCATCACCGACCAGCGGCAGGACGAGTTGGGCGCGGTGGCGCTGGCATTCAACCAGATGGCGACGCGCGTGCAGGCCATGATCGAGGAGCAGCGTGCCTTCGCCAGCAACACCTCGCACGAACTGCGCACCCCGCTCACGACCATGCGCCTGCGGACGGAAGCGCTGCGCTTCGACAAGGAGCTGGATGCCGCGACGGTGCAGCAGTATGTCGGCGAGCTGGACGACGAGCTGGTCCGCCTGAGTGCGTTGGTCGATGATCTGGTGCTGCTCTCGCGCTTCGACGCCCAACGTGCGGAGATCGGGCAGGAAGAAATCGATCTGGCGCGTTTCGCCCACAGCCTCATTCAAGCGATGAGCCAGCAGGCCAAAAATCACAGCATCTCGCTGGAATTGAACGTAGAGGGTGACGAGCCGCTCGTGGTCAATGCCAGCCTGACGCACCTGACCGTGCTGTTCCGCAATATTCTGGACAACGCGATCAAGTACACTCCAGCGGGCGGCAGCGTGACGTGGCGCGTCTGGCGCGACGATGCGGCCGTCGTGCTCAGCGTCACCGACACCGGACAGGGCATCTCGCCGGAGCAGATCGGGCACGTCTTCGAACGCTTTTACCGCGCCGACCGCGCACGTTCGCGTTCGATCCCAGGCACCGGGCTGGGGCTGGCGCTGGCCCAATCGATCGTCGAGACCTACAGCGGGACCATCGAAGCAGCCAGTCCCGGTATCGGCCAGGGCACAACGATCGCGGTGCGGTGGCCGCTGGCATGATCCGCTGTTCGTGCGACAATCGACACAGTATCCGCGCGGGACAGCGAAGGGGAAGCAGGGCATGTATCGTTGGACACAGCGCATGGTGGCGCTGACTGTGATTGCGGGTCTCGCGGCGGGCTGCACGTTGGGCCAGTCCGATCAGCCGGTCGTCATCACGGCGACACCCGCAGCAGGTCCGACGAACGCCGCCCCAACGTCCGCAGCGGCGTCCCCTTACCCGGAGGCGGATGCGTTCATCGCGGAATTGATGGACGAGTACGACATTCCCGGCGCGGGTGTGGCGCTGGTTCAGAACCGCGAGGTGCGCTACGTGCAGGGCTACGGCGTGCGCTCGACCGCAACCGGCGAACCGATCACGCCGGACACGCTGTTCGCCATCGGATCGATCACCAAGTCGTTTACGGCGCTGGGCGTCATGCGGCTGGTCGATCAGGGACTCGTCTCGCTCGACGCGCCCGTGATCACGTACCTGCCCGACTTCCAGCTTTCCGATCCCAGCGCAACGCAAACGGTCACTGTGCGGCAGATCCTGGCGCAAACCAGCGGACTGCCCGGCGGCGATGATGGGCCGTGGTATTCGGGCCAGATCACGACGCTGAGCGCCGCCGTTGACTACGCCGCCACGCTCACCCTGGCCGCCGCGCCGGGCACGGTCCACATTTACGACAACTACAACTACGCCATCGCCGGGGCGTTGATCGAGCAGGTCACCGGGCAAACGTGGCCGGACTATATGAGGGACAACGTTCTGGGGCCTCTGGACATCAGCGGCGAGACGTTCGACATCGAGGCCATGCAGCAGGCGCCGGATCACGCCGTACCGCACAGCCTCAACATTGTGGAAGGTATGCAGCCCGCGCCGTTCGTCAGCCTCGCGGGGGTCGCGTCTGCCGGGGCGCTCAACCTCAGCGCCCGCGCGATGGGCAATTACGTGCAGTTCCAGTTGGGCGACGGCACGTTCAACGGGCAGTCGGTCCTCTCGGCGGCGCTGCTGGACGAGATGCACACGCAGCAGGCCGCCTACCCGCCGCAGCCGCCCATCGGCCCGACGGGATTTCAGACCAACGGCTATACGCTCGGATGGTTCCCCGCCGACTTCAACGGGCAGACGGCCATCTGGCACAACGGCTCTATCGACGGGTTTTACGCCGTGGTGATGCTGCTCCCGGCACAAAACGCGGGCGTCGCCGTGCTGTCGAACGCCGGGCTGGGCACGGGCAGCCTGTTCGCATTAGCGGCCAGCATGGGACTGCTGGAGCAAATAACCGGCACGGACGCAGGCCGCGACGTCGCCGCCGCGCTGAACGAGGAGGCCGCGTTTGATCCCGCCGACCGCCAGAGCAAGCTCGACGCGGCGCGCACTTATCAGGCCGACCCCGCCGCATGGGCACCGCTGCAAGGTACATACAGCGGCGCAGGCGGCACGATCCAGGTCGAGACGCGCGACGGCAAGCTGTATTTGGGGCAAGGGACAGAACTGGTCCCCTACAGCGCGACCGGTTTCATCACCCCCAACCGCATGCGGGACGGCCTGATCGTCACGTATACCTTTGAGACGGACGCCAGCGGCACGATCACGCTGTACCGGGACGGATCGGCCATCGGGCAAAAAGCGCCGTCATAGCGGGCGCAGCACGCGCCCCTGCCCCATGACATCCGAGCGGCGGCGATACGCGAGGTACCCCCAGGCCGACGCCGCACCTACCAGATCGATCGCCAGATCAAACAGACAGTCCTGCGCCAATGGGCGAGTCAGCGCGAAGCCGCCGACCGTGATCTGCGCCAGCTCGATCAGCGCCCCACCTCCCAGCGCCAGCCGCCAGAACCGCGCCCCACGCGACGATAGAATCAGGCACGCGAAGATCGAGAAGTGCGCAACGATGTGAAACGCCTGATATTCACCCAGCCACCGCAGCGGCCTCAGAAACCACGGCGACCAGCCCGTCGCCAGCAGGCCCGCGAATCCAACCAAAAACGCCAGTCCCAACGTGGTGATCAATCTGCGGTTCACGAGCCACTCCATCCATAGCCGTCCGACGCGTTGCGCCCCATATACGGTTCCAACCGGGCGCGGTAAGCGTCCAGCGCCTGCCACGCGCGTTCCTCGCCCACGTGATACCCAAACGGGCCGCGCTGCGCGCGACTGTAGTCAAGCACGACCAGCCGCGAGGCCAGTCCGTATAAAAGCCCGTACTGCTCAGAGCCAAGGTCTTCCCGATCCAATAACGGAACGATGGTGGGAATTGCATCGTCCGACAGGGTCAGCAGGTAATCCACGTCAAGCTTACCGGTGTTGTCATACCGCTCGATGTTGTGACGCGCGATGAACGCATCCATGTTTATGACGTTCAGGCTGAGGCCGAATCCCAGTCCGGCGATCACCCCGCCCGCCAGAAGGATTTCCGGGCGATGGCGCACGATGGCGATCCACAGCGCAGCCAGCACAACCGCCAGCCAGATGATGAATGTGCTGCTCATGACACGAATGCGTGTGAAGCCGTAGGCATCTTCGTAGAGCGTCAGCCGCCGGAACGCCGCGACAAGGATCACGACCGTCAGCAAGACCATCAGCGTGACCAGTCCGCGGAACAGCCGCTCCTCCTCGCGCTTGCGATACGTCAGGTGCTCCACCGCAACCAGCAGCGCGATCGTCATGCACGACACGACCAACAGCTCGTAGAACCCGCGCCGCGCATAATCGGCATAGGTGTAGCCCTGCGCTGTGATATTGGCCTGCCCGCCGAACAGGTAACGCGCCTGGATTGCCACGAAGGCCACGAACAGCGCATTGACGCTGCCCAACACCATGCTCGCCTCGATGATGTTGAGCCGCAGCACAGACGCCTTACCGCGTTTGGAGTCGCTCATGGGCACGGTGGTCTGTGTGTGAGGCTCGATCGCGGTCCAGAGCAGCGTGAGGCCGATCACCGCGAAGCCTGCCGTCAGCACGGTCTGTTCGATGATGCCCTCTGCACTTGCCGGGAGCAGGAAGTGCAGAACATCCCCGGTCAGGCGGCCAAAAACCGCGTCGGCGGAGCTGAGCAGCAGCGCAAAGACGATAATTACCGGCAGCGCGAACACGAGGCCGCGCAGCACCGATTTCGCCGTGCCAAGATGCCGGGTATCCAGTTCGGCGCGCCCGGCCCAACGCAGTGTCTCCGGCACGACGGCTTGCAAACCGAAGAACCACGCGGCCATGACCAGTTCTATCCCGTACCCGATGGGCGCGAACCACCACCCGCCCAAAAACCGGGGCGTGCCGTTGAAGTAGAGCAGAATCACCACGCAGCCGAACAGCGCCAGGATGTTGAACAACCTCAGTTCCGGCGCGAGGCGAACCGCCAGCAGCAGCGCGAACAGCGCCGCCGGAACGGCAAACACGACGTGATACCAGACGATGGGACGGCGGAAATAAAACAGCGCGCCCCCAACCGCCATCAGGCACAGGACCGCGAACAAAAATACGTTGATGCCGATGGTGCTGGTATGGAACAGGATGTTGCCGCTCAGCCCCAAAGCCAGACTGGTGATGGCGAGCAGAGCGGCGCGCGTCTGCCGCGCCCGATCCTCAGCGATCACGCGAGCATCGGACGAGTCGAGAAAGTCATCCAGTTCAGGGAGCGGCAGGGGTGATGTTTCAGCCTGCATCATAGCAATCCTTTCGGGTATGATGTTTTGAACCACTCTACTGCGACCCCGGCGGAAACTCGACCTCTCAAGTGGCGATGCGGACGCACTTGAGTGCTTGACGCGGCACACGTTCGCTGCTACTGTGCGGGCATGGAGGGCAATCGATGCTGCAACTGCTGTTGGTCGAAGACAATCTCAGGCTGCAAGACGCGCTGAAACTGGGACTGGAAGGCACCGGGGAAATCACCATCGCGGCGGCGTTTCCGTCGGGCGAACAGGCGCTCGATTACTGCCTTGCGGAGCAGGAAATTGAGGCCATGCTGATGGACGTGGCGCTGGCGGGCGCGATGAACGGCATCGAAGCGGCGGTCGCCATCCGGCGCGAGTTTCCCCGCCTGCCCGTCGTGTTTTATTCCATCGCGGACGACGACGCGTTTTACAGGGCTTTTCGTCACTCTGGCATCCTGACGCATTACGCCTACGTGCGGAAATCGAACTACCTGCTGCCCGACATGATCGTGCCGCTGCTGAAAGACGCCGTCAGCGGGCGCAGTTTCGTCGATCCCGACATCGCCGCGCGCGTACAGGAAGTGCGCCACCAGGACGAGCACCATCCCATGACGCTGCTGGAGCCGAACGAGCAGGTCGTCGCACGAATGCTGGCCCAGGGCCTGACCAACGAGCAGATCGCGGAGCGGCTGGGCTTCCGCGACAAACGCACCATCAGCCGCACTAACGGCCAGATCTATGCCGCGTGGGGATTGGTCGAAACGGCAGCGGACGAAAAAGTGGCGCGGACGCGCGCGGCGCTCATCGCACAAACAGGATGCCTCATCCAGTGGGACGCGAACGGACAGGCGCGCGTGCGCAACGAGCGCGGCGAGTGGGTCGCCTGGGGCCAGCCGTGATCACGGGCGATTTCGGACTGGACTGGGCGCTGATGAGCGCCTCGCTGTTCAACACGATCCTGCTGCTGTGGCTCAGCCTGATCGTGCTGCTCAACACGGAGCGCCGCACGTGGGGATTGTGGCTGCTGGACGGCGGGCTGTTGTTGGGCGCGCTATTTTTCATCAGCCATACCGTGATGCTGGGCCACAACATGACTACCACCGTCAGCCGGGAGCTGGATTTCTGGTGGCGGATCGGGTGGTTCCCGGTGGTCCTCGCGCCCTACATCTGGCACGTGACGCTGCTGTGGTATGCGGGATTCTGGGACTCACCGGCATCCCCTCTGCGCCGCCGCCACCTACCCGGCCTGATCGTCACCAGCGCGCTGGCGTTGGGACTGCTGCTGTTCATCCTGCTGGCACATGCCCTGCCCACCTACACGCAGATCGCGTACCGGGACACGACCGCTGTGCCCAAGCTGGGCGGCGTGCCGCTGCTGTTCATGCTCTATCCCCCGTTCGCGTTCCTGGCGACGACGCTGCCTATCGACGCGCTGCTGCGCCCCGAACCCTCCGCGCGCATGATGGGTGACCTCGCGCGCAGGCGCGCCCGCCCCTGGCTGCTGGGCGCGTCGCTCGTACTGCTGCTGGTCGGCGTGCTGATCACCGGCTTTTTCATGTGGGCGCTCAACGGCTACCGCGTGTTCGGCGGGATCTACTTCGGCTGGGAGCACGAGATCGCCTCGTTCGACCTCATCATGTCGGTCCTCATCGGCGGGGTGCTGCTGCTGTTGGGGCAGGCAATCGTGTCGTACGAGATCTTCACCGGCAAGACCCTGCCCCGGCGCGGCCTATCCCGCCACTGGCGCAGCATCGTGCTGCTGGCAGGCGGCTACGCGGTGCTGGCAAGCTGGACCGTGATCTACCAGCCGCGCCCGATCTACAGCACGCTGCTGGCAACCCTGCTGATGGTTGTGTTCTACGCGCTGTTTGGCTGGCGCTCGTTCGTCGAGCGGGATCAGTTCATGGAGCGGCTGCGCCCGTTCGTCACCAGCCAGCGGCTCGTAAACGGCTTTTTGAGCGCGGACGACAGCCCCGATTCGGGCGCGCGCACGCTGTTCAGAGTCGTGTGTGCGGATATGCTCGGCGCGGCGCATGTGCACCTCATCCCGACGGGCGCGCTCGCGCCGCTGATCGGCCAGCCGCTGGTGTACCCCGACGAGGCGGAGCCGGAGCCAATCGCCATACCGCCTGAACTGTTCGAAGACGCGCACGCGGTCGTCCTGCCGCTCGATCCCGCGCAGCACGCCGGGCTGGAATGGGCCATCCCGCTGTGGACCGAACGCGGCCCGGTGGGCGCGCTGCTGCTGGGACCAAAGCAGGACGGCGGGCTATACACGCAGGAGGAAATCGAGATCGCGCGGGCCAGCGCCGAGCGCATCATCGATACGCTGGCTGGGGAACAGATCGCGCGACGACTAAAGGAAATCCAGCGCCGGAAGCTCACCGAAACGAAGGTCATGGACCTGAGCACGCGGCGCACGCTGCACGACGACATTCTGCCGGAACTACACCTGATCGCGCTGCGACTGCATCCCCATGCCCGCACCGATCCGGCTGTTGCGGAGGCGATCCAGTCGCTCACCGACGTTCACCACCGCATCTCCGACCTGATTCACACTCTGGCCGGGATGCAGGGTCCGGCAGGCTCGAGCGGTAGCATCGTGTACGCGCTGCGCAGCCTGATCGATACGGAATTCAAGGGCGCATTCGATTCCGTGTCCTGGCACGTCGAGCCTTCCCCGGTCGAACTCGATCCGCTGTATCAGGAAGTGGTGCTCAATGCCGTGCGCGAGGTCGTGCGCAACGCGGCGGTTCACGGGCGCGGCGGTGAACCGGACCGGGCGCTGCATCTCGCGGTGGAGATCCGCTGCGACGAAACGCTGACGATCACCGTCCGCGATGACGGCGTGGGGCTGGCGCACCGCCCGCAGGCCAGTGTGGAACCTTCCGGCGGCAGCGGCGGCGGGCTGGTGCTGCACGGCACACTGCTGGCGATCGTCGGAGGCGAGCTGCGCATCGATCCGCAGGACGGCAGCGGCACGCGCATCACCATCTCGCTGCCTTCCTAGCCAACGAGACGGCGCGACATGCTGGCGCTAAGCTGTGGGCAGCGTCACCGTAAAGGTCGCGCCCGCGCCGAGCGTACTCGACACGGCGATCGCGCCATGATGCATCGCCACGATCTTCTGCGCGATGGACAACCCCAGGCCGCTCCCGCCGTTATCGGAGCGCGTTCGAGACTTGTCGGACTTAAAGAACCGCTCGAAGATGCGCGTCTGGTCGTCGGCGGAAATGCCGGGACCGGTGTCGCTGATGCTGAACTCGATCGACTCGCCGGGCCGGTGAAGCTCGATGCAGATCCGCCCCTGCTCCGGCGTGAACTTGATCCCGTTGTGAATCAGGTTGATCCACACCTGGCCGAGCAGATCTTCGTCCGCGACGATCTCGACCGGATCGAGCGCGACGTCCATATCCAGGGCTTTGGCCGTCCACTGCGGCTCGCAGGCCAGGATGAGATTCCTGATTTGCTTATCCAGGCGGTACGCTTTTGGCTCAAACTTCACCTGTTCGGATTCCAGGGTTGACAGCTTGAGCAGATTCTCGGTCAGCCGTGAGAGGCGTACGCTTTCCGTTTCGATAATTCCCAGGTAGTGCTGGCGTGCCTCGGCGCTGAGCCGGTCGTTTTGCAGCGCCTGCGCAAACCCGCGAATCGACGTCAGCGGCGACTGGATCTCGTGCGACACGTTAGAAATGAACTCCTGCCGCAGCGTCTCCATCTGGTCCAGCTCGCGCGCGGTCCGGTTGACCGTCTCGATCAGGTCGCCAAACAGCCCGTGCGATTGCCTCCGGTCACCGGTTGGACCATCCACCCGAACGCTAAAATCGCCCTTTGCCATGCGCTCCAGGGCTTCGATGATGGGGGCATACACCCTGCGTTCGCCGTCAAAGATCCGGTTGTGGAACATCAGCGTCACCGCCCGAATCGTCAGGGCGGTGAGCACGAGACCACCAATCGAGTTCAACACCTGAACGACGACCGGCGGCGGTGACCAGCCTACGATATCGTAAATCACCCCGGTCAGCAGGTAAGCCACGGCAAAATTCACCGCCAGAACCGCGAGCATCACCAGAAACCACAAAAACCCGCTCGCCCGCTCGCGTCGCGTCACGGCACGACCTCCATGCGGTAGCCCAGGCCGCGAATCGTGCGGATGCGGAAGGAATGCTGCGCCTCGGGGAAGCGGTCGCGCAGCCGGTTGATGTGCACGTCCAGCGTGCGCTCGTTGCCCTCGTAGCTGTAACCCCAGATATCCTCGATCAGTTGATCGCGCGAAAAGGTCTGGCCCGGGTAGCTGGCGAGCTTGAACAACAGCTCGAACTCCTTCAAGGGCAGCGTCACACGCTCGCCGTTATCGATCACCTCGAACGTTTTGTGATCCATCGTCAGCTCGCCCAGTTGGACCGTCTGCGAAGTAGCGATCCGGTAGCGTTTCAGCAGCGCCTTGGTGCGCGCCACCAGTTCCAGCGGCTCGAACGGCTTGACGAGGTAGTCATCCGTGCCCAGATCGAAACCCTTGATCTTCTGGCTCGTCTCGCCCTTCGCCGTGAGCATCAACAGCGGAATGTCATACGCTTCGCGCAGGCGGCGGCACAGCTCCCAGCCGTCCATGTTGGGCATCATGATGTCGAGGATCACCATGTCCATCCTGATCGTCTCCAACCGGGCCAGGGCTTCGACACCGTCTTGCGCTTCATAGACATCGAATCCCTCGTCCTGCAAAAAGACCCGCGCGAGTTCGCGGATGTGGGGATCGTCGTCCACAATCATGATTCTGCTCATTCAATCGTTCCTTCTACCACCTACGCACCAACCCGAATGCCCACACAGAGCATCTGCTTCATAGCGTACATCGCTTCGGTAAATTGAATATAAACAGCGCCGAGCCACCGCCGCACCTACGAGGCACAGCGCGACCGGATGCGCATTTGCGCGTAGATAACGGCAGGAAGCGTTAGAGTCACATTATAGTTTTTCAGCACATCCCCCTGTTTAAATTGAGTTTATGTAGTCCCTGTATCGTTTGCACGGAGCTTAGGAAGCTGGCATTTCCAGGGTTTACCGGGAAGGAAGTTCACACATGGCAGAACGCAGGAATCAGCGCGGGCGCGCCGCCAGGGAAGTTAATGCCGAGGACACCCAGGGCGTATCGTGGAAGTCCGTCAACTGGCGGCGCCTGCTTGGCTATCTGAAGCCGTATACGGGTCGGATGAGTCTGGCGATTGTCGCCCTGGTCCTCTCGACCGGGTTCGGATTGGCGTTTCCGGCGGTGATCGTCCGCCTGCTGGATACGGTGATCGACGCGAAGAATTACGGCGCAGTCAACACGCTCACCGCCGTGCTGCTCGGCCTGTTTCTGCTTCAGGCCGCGTTCAGCTTCGTGCAGTCTTACCTGCTGTCGTATATCGGCGAGCGGATCGTGTTCGACTTGCGCACCTCGCTCTATACGCATCTGCAAGAACTGTCGCTCGACTTCTATGCCGCGCGCCGCGTGGGTGATCTCGTATCGCGGCTGTCAAGCGACGTCACGCAGATGCGGTCGATGCTGACGACGACCATCACCTCGTTCCTGAGCCAGATCCTGACGCTCGTCGGCTCGATCGTGATCGTGCTCAGCCTGAACGCGCGTTTCACGCTGTTCATCGTGGCGCTGATCCCGGTGCTAATCCTCGTCGCATTCACGTTTGGTCGGCGCATCCAAAAAAGCAGCACGCACATTCAGGACCAACTGGCCGCATCGACCGTGGTCGCAGAAGAAGGCTTGCAGGGCATCCGCGTCGTTAAGAGCTTCGGGCGCGAAGGCTACGAAACGCAGCGCTATAACACCGCGATGGAAAAAACATTCCGGGCGTCGCTGCGCATCGCCGTGTATAACTCGCTGTTCGGCTCGGTCATGATGTTTTTGGGCTTCGGCTCCATCGCGGCGATCATGTGGTACGGCGCGCGCGAAGTCATCGCCGGGCGTCTGACGGCGGCCATGATCACCGGCTTCCTGATGTACGGCATCACAATTGCCGGGAGCCTGGCCGGGCTGGGCGGACTATATGCCCAGCTCAGCGCGGCACTGGGCGGCGTGCGGCGTGTCTT
Source organism: Aggregatilinea sp. (assembly GCF_036822615.1). Lineage (NCBI taxonomy): Bacteria > Bacillati > Chloroflexota > Anaerolineae > Aggregatilineales > Aggregatilineaceae > Aggregatilinea > Aggregatilinea sp. Next base: position 19,143 of record NZ_DAISHJ010000011.1, read on the forward strand.
CGAGATCATGGACACCGCTCCTACCGTGGAGGATGCGCCCGATGCCATCACCCTGCCCCCGGTACGCGGCCACATCGAGATGAAGAATGTCTCCTTCACCTACAATGACGACGCGCCGGTGCTGGATGGCGTCTCGCTAGACATCCGCACGGGCGAGATCCTGGCGCTGGTCGGCCCCAGCGGGGCGGGCAAAACCACCATCCTCAACCTGATCCCGCGCTTTTATGACCCGTCCAGCGGCGACATCCGCATCGACGGGCACAGCGTCCGCGACGTGACGCAGGCCAGCCTGCGCGAGCACATCGGCATCGTGCCCCAGGAGACGATCCTGTTCGGCGGAACGATCCGCGACAATATCCTGTACGGGCGGCTGGACGCCTCCGACGCGGAGATGATCGAGGCGGCGCGGGCCGCGAACGCGCACGACTTCATCATGAGCTTCCCCAACCAGTACGATACGGTCGTCGGTGAGCGCGGCATGAACCTGAGCGGCGGCCAGCGCCAGCGCATCGCTATCGCGCGGGCGATCCTCAAGGATCCGTCTATCCTGCTGCTGGACGAAGCGACCAGCTCGCTGGACAACGAATCGGAAGGCATGGTGCAGGAAGCGCTCGACCGGCTGATGCAAAACCGGACCACCGTCATCGTCGCGCACCGCCTGAGCACGATCAAGGTCGCGCACCGAATCGCCGTACTGGACCAGGGCCGCATCCTCGAACTGGGCACACACGACGAACTCATGCGGCTGAACGGATTGTACGCGCGCCTGTACACGATGCAGTTCCGCAAGTCCGAAGAAGACCTGTCTCTGCTCGACGAGATCGCGGCCCGATAACCGGCGTCAATCGCGCCGAAACAGCAGGACATACAACGAGGCTGGCCGCTCCACACCGGAGCGGCCAGCCTCGTTTGTTGTCGTCTACGTCGAGCGGGTCGCGCCTCACTCGCAGCGATACGTGAGCATGACCATGCCCGTGCTGAACGTGCGCGTATCGGCCAGCTTCAGCACGCGCTTGCCGTCCAATTCGCCGTCGAAAAGCCGCTCGCCCACGCCGAGCACCACTGGACATAGGGCAAGCTGGTACTCGTCGATAAGGTTGTGCCGCAGCAGGGACTGGATCAATGTGCCGCTGCCCGTGATGGCGATGTTGCGCCCCGGCTGCCGCTTCAGCTTCGTGATCTCCTCGACCAGATCGCCTTTGATCAGGTGCGAATTCTGCCACTCGACCTTGTCCAGCGTGGTCGAGACCACGTACTTGGTCTGGGTGTTCATGCGGTGGGCAAAGGGATCGTCGTCGGGCATATTCGGCCAGAAGGCGGCAAAGTTCTGGTAGGTCTTGCGGCCCAACAACATGGCGTCGCTGGCATCCATCTGCTCGAGGATGAGCTGCCCCATTTCCGGCGTCATGAACGGCTCGGACCAACCGCGATACTCAGGCAGCGTGGGATCACCGCTGCCGGGCGCTTCCATGACACCATCCAGTGTAACGAACGTGGAAGCAATGATTTTGCGCATTGAAAGCTCCTCTTGTGCTTCAACCGAACACCCTCATCATACAGGGTTTAGAAGGGTGCTGTCTTGAACAAAAACGACAGCGGTTCAGTCCGGTTGGCGGAGAGGATCTGCGCGGGAGTCTGGCCGATCAGATGCTTCAGCGAGCGCGTGAGGTGCGGTTGATCCGCATACCCGGCCTGCTCCACGACATCCAGGATCGATACACCCTGCTTCAGCAGCAGCGTCGCGTAACGCGCACGCTCGATCTGGCGGACCGCGCCGTGCGTCAATCCCGTCGCCTGTAAAAAGCGGCGCTGCAGCGTGCGCGGGGTGAGCGAACGCACCAACTCGCCGTTCAGCACCGAGCGCACGAGCGTATCACGCACCAGCAGACCGTCACGCACCAACCAGTCGATAAACGTCTCGGCGTTGTCGAAATCAGGGAACTGCCACGCCCGGCCCTGCAACCAGAAGGTCCGGCTGGTTGCCAGCGGCAGGTTCGCGTCGCAGCGATCCCTGATCTTTTTCGCGGGCAGCAGCGGCATGAACGTCCCCAGCGAAAACGTGATGCCCAGAAATTCCGCATCCGGCACGCCAAAAGCAGGCGTCGCCCTCGTTTCCGGGCCACGCATGGTCATCATGACCGTGTTGCGCCAGCGCGTGACGACCATCTCGCAGCGAGTGTTCGCCATCGAAACGAACGAACCCGCCTGCTCGCTGCGGCTGCGCCAGACACGTTCGATAAACGGCGAATCCGAGACACGCTCTTCGCAGGTCAAATCCATATCGTCGCCTCCAGGCTATTCAGGTCGCGATCGGGGTACGCCGCTTACTGCGCGAACCGCTGCGCCGAACGCAGGCGCGCCTTAGCAGCTTCCGCTTCGCGGTTTTTCGCGGGGGCGTTCGTTTCAAGGGAGTCCAGCAGGCGGCTCGTCGCGGCGGTAATCTCGTCGATCGCGGCCCGGAACGCCGCTTCGTTCGTTTTGGACGGCTTCTGAAAGCCGCTCACCTTGCGCACGTATTGCAGCGCCGCGGCGCGAACGTCGGCGTCGGTCACCGGGGGATCGAAGTTATACAGGGGCTTGATATTTCGACACATGAGCTGCTCCTCGCTGCCCGTAAGGCCGGATGAGAACGGCGAATGAGAACGATGTGTTGGCCTGGACCCGAAAGCCCATGTGCGCCTGTGCCGGGATGAGTCGTATTCGATTAGAATAATAGAACATTTGTATCTATTATAATCGATTCATTGGGCTCCTACCAGCCGTACCAATGGGCCAATCCGGCCTGTTGGGGCGGAACTGCTGGACTGCGCGCGCAATTTGAGGGAAGATCACGAGCGCTGCGCGGGCTGCGGCGCAGCGTGGAGAGCGGGTCGCAGCGCGCAGCGACCCTAATCACCGAGGGACTCATGACGACGACCAACCAGAGCAAATTTCACATTCTGCTGATCGAAGATGACGACGCCGTCGCTCAAAGCCTGCAAGACGGGCTGGAGCGTGAAGGCTATGCGGTCACCTGGAAGCCATCCGGCCAGGAAGGCGTGAACTTCGCGCGCGAGCACAATCCGCACCTGATCGTGCTCGACGTGCGCCTGCCGGACGGGTCCGGAGTGGATTTCTGCCGCGAGATGCGCCACCTCAAGCTGCGCCAGCCGATCCTGATGCTGACCGTGCAGCGCGACGAGATCGACAAAATCCTGGGGCTGGAAATGGGCGCGGATGACTATATGACCAAACCCTACAGCCTGCGCGAGCTTCTGTCGCGTTTGCGGGCGCTGCTGCGCCGCGCCTATGGGGAACTGTCCACGACGAACAGCGGCGATATTCTCTATGCCGCCGATCTCGTGCTCGATCGGGCCAGCGGACAGGTATGGCGCGGCAGCGAACTGCTGAACCTGACGCCCATCGAGTTCCGGCTGCTGACCTTCCTCGCACAGAATAAGGGCCAGGCGCTCACCCGGCGGCAGATCCTCGACGCGGTATGGGGCTACAGCGCCGACGTGGAAAGCGAGCGCACCATCAACGTGCACGTGCGCCGCCTGCGCGAAAAAGTCGAGCACAATCCCGAGGAACCGGCCATCATTCTGACCGTGCCGGGCATCGGATACCGTTTCGCCGGATAGCGCGGTCCGCAGAACTGCTTCCCCCACCCAGGGCCGATCCGGTGTTGCCCGGTTACGAAACCTTAACCCGTTTGAAACCCGGCTGTGACCCAAAAGCGGCATGGTCGGGCAAAAACCAACGCGAGGCACGACAATGCAAATTCAATCGATCCGGTGGCGGCTGACCCTCAGTTACGCGGCAATTGCCTGTTTAGCGGCGCTGGCGCTGGGCGCGGTACTGCTGGGCATTTTGCGCGGCTATTACAGCGACAAAGAGCGCGAGTATCTCGTCAGCAATGCAGAAAGCTTCGAAACGCTGCTGACCGACGCGACCGCCGAAGACGTGCCTATCAACGCGCTCCAGCCCCAGCTTGAGAACCTCGCGTTTATTTCTAAAGTGCGCGTGCGTGTGGTGGATTCCAGCGGCCAGCAGATCGTCGATACGGGCGCTCCCGAAACCCCGTACGTCATCTCATTCGTGTACGCCGCCAGCGACCTGACGCTCGATAACCTGCGCGTTGAGACAATCCGCCTTGCCCCCCTACCTGACGACGCCCCCGCAAATGCCGAAGGGCAGGACCAGATGATCGTCTCGCGCCCTACCGCGTGGCAGGTCCAGTTCGAGGGCCAGCCGGACATACTGGCGGCAACCGCTTTTATTCCGTCCATGCAAACCGCATCCGGCACGATTACCGCGCTTGGCGGTGGGGAAGCCGTCGAGATATCCGCATCCGAACCGTCTCGCCCGCAAATTGGAATGAATGCCGTGTCCACGCTGCCGCTGTCGAGCACGTTCTACGGGTTTTCGTTTGGCAGCACGAGCAGTATGCGCGCCGTCGAAGGGAAAGCCGTGCCGCGCTCCGGCCAGCAGATCACGAGTCCCATTTTTGACGCCAGCAATAACCAGATCGGCACCATCATCCTATCGGACGGCCCGGCCTATGGCAGCGAAATCGTCAGGAGCGTGGCGCTTGGGTGGCTGCTGGCGGGCGGCATCGCAGTACTGCTGGCAGCAGCGGTGGGCTGGCTCGTCAGCCGCCAGATCAGCAAGCCGCTGCTGGCGCTGACCGACGTCACAACCGGCATGATGGCCGGAGACCTGTCACTGCGCGCAAACGTCGCGCGACCGGACGAACTGGGCACGCTGGCCCTGTCGTTCAACGCGATGGCCGACCAGATTCAGGAAATCGTCGTCACACTGCAGCGGTTCGTCGCGGACGCCGCGCACGAGCTTCACACGCCGCTCACTGCGCTGCGCACCAGTCTCGAAGTAGCCAGGAGCGAAACCCCATCCACCGCCATTCGCCGCGCGCACGAACAGGTGATCCGGCTAGAAAAGCTGACGGACGGGCTGTTGGCCCTGTCGCGCATCGAAGCGCGATCGGGCAGCGACACGCTGACGCTGGTGGACCTGAACCGCCTGATCCGCACCACCAGTGAACTGTATGCTTCGCGGGCCGAGCAGGCCAACCTGGACTACGAGCTGTCCCTACCGGATAACGTTCCGCCCGTGTCTGGTTGGGCCGATCAACTGGGAAGCGTAATTTCGAACCTGATGGACAACGCGATCAAGTTCACCCCCGCCGGAGGCAAAGTGTCGCTGAGCCTGCACCCGGTCGATCAGGATGTGGTGCTGGTGGTGCAGGATACCGGCATCGGCATCCCTGCCGACGATCTGCCGCAGTTGTTCGAGCGCTTCCGCCGGGGCCACAATGCCGCGCACTTCCCCGGCAGCGGTCTGGGGCTGGCGATTACGAAAGCGATCGTCAAGGCGCACCACGGCTCGATCGTGGCGGAAAGCAGCGGCGCGGGGACCACGATCACGGTCCGGCTGCCGCTGGCGCCCGCCTCCCAAATACTGGTTACGGAAGCTTAACCACCCCGGAACCACGCCGCAATCTGCCAACGGCACAGTTAGGGACGATATGTATCGTGCCAATTGTGGCGCCAAGGAGATTGCGTTGATGAGACCATCCAGAATACTACTGACCGTCGTCCTGCTGATCACCGTGCTGGCGGCTGGAATTGGGCCGCTGCACGCCCAGGAACAGGAGACGGTGCTGCAGCTTGCCGTCCCCGGCTACCTGGAAGAAGCGGTCAAAGCCGCCGTCGAGCAGTTCGAGGCCGACCACCCCGGCGTCCGCGTCGATCTGGTGACGGACGGAAGCTCGATGATGATGATCAGCATGGGCAGCGGCGCGGGTCAGGGCGACATCGAGGACGTGCTGGACGAGCGCGAAGACTACGCCAGCTCGGCGGACGTGCTGGCGGTCAGTTCGGGCGATCTGTCGCCCGAAATCACCCGCGCACACTACTTCCTCGACCTGATGCCGCTGGTGAACGGCGATCCTGACCTGAACAGCGCGGATTTCTACAATGCTGTATGGCAGGCGTTCCAGTGGGAAGGCGGTTTCTGGGCGCTGCCCATCGCGGCGGACCCGATCCTGCTGTTTTACGACAAGGCCGCGTTTGACGCCGCCGGGCTGCCCTACCCCGATACATGGCGCACGTTCGAAGACGTCGAGAACGCGATCCGCGCATTGACGCCGCTCGACGCGGACGGAAAGGTCGCCGCGCGTGGTTACATGGATATGGCAAACGCGACAAACCTGCTGCTGCTTTCGCTGTTAGGCCAGGGCGTCGTGGATGACAGCGTGACGCCGGGCGTGCCAAACTTCAACAGCCCCGAGCTGGAACACTATCTGACCCTCATCAAAGACATGAAAGCCGACGGCCTGTTCGACCCGCCGCAGACCAGCGGCGCGGTGAGCACCGAAATCGTCCCACCACCACTGCAAATTGGGCGCAGCGCCTTCAGCTTCGCGTCGCCCGATGCCGCCGAGCCGCTCACCCCGGTCCTTCTGCCCGGCGGACACGCGGGGCTGGATACCAACGGTTTCGCGGTCAGCAGCGGCACCCAGTTCCCGGAGCTGGCTTACGAGCTGGCGAAGACCCTGACCGCCCATTCACAGCTCGCCAACAGCTTCGCGGGCGCAACGCCGGCCCGGCGCAGTCTTGCCCCTCAGGGTGAAAACGCAAACGAAGTCTGGAGCGGCGGCGCGCAGTCTTCCGACATAGCGGCACTGCTGCCCGTCGCGCTGGATCAGGCGTATCCGGCCAGCGAAACGCGCTTCTCGGAATATCTCAACCAGGCGATCGACTACATGCTTCAAAATGACGTGGACGCCTCGCAAGCGCTGATGGCGATAGAGGAAAAAGCGCTGGCGCGCCTGCAAGCCTCAGCGGAACGAGGCGCTTCGACGCACATCACCGTACAACCTCCACAGCCAGCGGTAGAACTTGCCCCCGGCGAAATCGCGCTCCGGTTTGGGATCTCGTCCATGATGATGCCGCTGCCCAACCAGGAACAGTGGGACGCCTTCGCCGCCGACTTCGCCGCGCGCGATCCCGAAGTGGGGCTGGTCCAGCTTGACGCGGACGTTCCCGGAGCACTGGATGACATGGTGAACGAGTACGACTGCTTCCTGGCATCCAGCAGCGTCGCACAGACCGGCGACCTGGGCCTGCTGCGCAGCCTGGACCCGCTGATGGCGGCTGATCCCACTTACGATCCGGCTGACATGGTCAACGGGGTGATGCAGCAGCTCCAGCGCGACGACCAGACCTGGGGCATGCCCATTACCATACAACCGATGGCGCTGCGCTTCAATTCCACCCTGTTCGAGCAAGCGGGCGCAGTCGATCCGGTCAACGGCTGGTCAACCGAGGACTTCGAGTACGCGCTGGAAGCGCTCAAAACGATGTCCGGCGACAGCGAGCCGTTCGTGCCGCGCACGTTCGGCAACACGCACCTGCTGATGTTGATCGCCGCCTATGGCGGGCTGCCGCTGGACTTCCGCACCAATCCCGTGACGATCAACTTCACCGATCCGAACACGGTTGCGGCTATCCAGCGCGTGCTCGACCTCGCCAAAAACGGCTATATCGCTTACTCCAAGCTGGCGAGCAGCGGCGCGACGATGGCGATCTCGATCGGCGGGGAGAACAACACGCCGCTTTACACCGTGGCCCTGAGCGACATCAGCGGCGCGGGCGGCGGAGTGACGGTCATGGCGATTTCCAGCAGCTCAGCTGCTGGCGGTGACGAGGATGAGGGACCGGTGGCGCAGCCACAAGTCGATCCGCTCGCCACGTTCCCGCAGGGATCGGCCTATACGGCGATGTCCTATGACGTCGGCGCGGCCTACATCAGCGCGAACACCCAGGCAACGGACGCCTGCTACCGTTTCATCAGCGAGCTGTCGCAGCATGCTGACCTCATGACCAGCATGCCCGCGCGCCGGTCCGTCATCAACGACCCCGACGTTGCCGCTGTGCAGGGTCAGGATACGGTCGCGTTCTACCAGACGATGGACGCGCTGCTCAGCCAGCCCAACACGGTGATCTTCCCGAACGGCTTCAACTTCGATCCCAGCGCGATGGGCACCACTCTGCTTTCGTTCTGGCTGAACCGCGCCTTTGACCGCTACGTGACGGAGGGTGTCGACCTGCAAACGGAGCTGGCCGCAGCGGAGCAGTTCACTCGGGATTACCAGCAGTGCGCCGCGGCCATCCCGCCCTATGATCCGACCAGCGACGACTTCGGCAGCTACTACCAGCAGTTCACCACCTGCGCCGTACAGGTCGATCCGTCCACGGCGGACACGTTTCAGATTGGGTAATCGCAAGTAACGGGAAAAAGTCGAGCGCCGCACAGGGTTGCATCACCGGCTTGTGCGGCGTTTTCGTGCGTCAGCCCGTCCGCGCCTCGCGCAGGATCGCCTCGACCAGCGCGGGCAGCGCCTGCGCGACCGCCTCGCTGAGCGGCGCATCCCACGCGACCTGCTCCGGTTGGATGCCGTAAAACACCAGCTCGGCGGGCAGGCTGCCCAATACCTCCGCCAGCAGCAGCGCATCCGGCAGTCCGCCCTGGTGCAGCGAGAGCGTGTGCGTTTGCGCGGCAAGGCGCACGTCGCCCCAGGTGAAGCGCTGGAACGATCCGGGCGGCAGATCGAGTTGGGCCGCATCCACGACGATCACGCGCGAATAGGCTTCGATCACGGGAATCAGCCCGAAGCCGTCCGTGCCGCCGTCGAACACGTCCACGCCGGGCGGCAGATCGGCGCGCGCCTGGATCGCCTGCACGGCGAGAACGCCTGCCGCATCGTCGCCCATCAATGGACTGCCGACGCCCAAAATCAACGTGTGTGCGTGGGAATCAGTGGAGGTCATCGCAGAATCGGGATTGCGGGGACGAGGGCGGGAGGCAGCCCGCAGGCCGCCTCCCTGTTTCCCCTTACCCTAGTCAGCCGTATTGCCGACAAACTCAACGTTCAGGAAGTGAGTCGAGCACGAGATGCACGGGTCATAGGCCCGCACCAGCATTTCGAGCTTGTGCGCGATCTGCTCCTGCGGCTCCTCAAGCAGCGTCGGAACCAGGGCGCGCATATCCAACTCGATATTGCCCAGATTTTGCCCGGTCGGGATGATGCAGTTGGCCTCTTCGATCAGGCCCTTTTCACCGATCTGGTATTCGTGGAACAGGATGCCGCGCGGCACGTCGCAGCTTCCGACGCCGCGCGCGCCGGGCTGGAGCGTGACGGGCGTGGGATCTTCCGGCTGCACGCCGGTCGCCAGCAGTTGATCGAGCAACATGATCGCATCGTCCACACAGTGCACGATCTCGACCACCTGCGCCGCGCTGTTGAGATATGGGCGGTAGCAGGGTGCGCTCAGGCCCAGGTGCTCGGCAGCGGCCTTGGCGCGCGGATGAAGCTGCTCGTGTTTCAGGTTATAACGGGCCAGCGATCCCACCATATAACTGTCGCGGTGGAAGGCGCAGTGCTTGGCGCTCGAATGCGGATTTAGCCGTTCGTTGGTCACCTGCCGGTAGTCGTCCACCGGCAGCGTGCCGCCGTCGGAGCTGGCGATCATGCCGTCGATGAAGCCGTACTCGTCCGGCTGGACCAGCGCGATGAACTCCGTCTCGCGCTCGAAGCTCGGCCAGGGCAGCGTGCCAAACAATTCGACCGTTGCGTCCACGTCGACCAGCGCCGCCGCGAACCGCTCGCGGAGCTGTTCAAGCTCGCTGCGGCTGGGGAAGTGCGTGAATCCCCCGACCGTCATCGCAATCGGGTGCGTGTGCCGCCCGACGATCACCTTGCACAGATCGCCGGAAAGCTGCTTCATGCGCAGCGCGCGTTTCACCACGTCCGGGGCGCTGGCGGCCAGCGGGATCACGCTGCCTACGCCCAAAAAGTCCGGCGCGATCAGCATGTAGGCGTGCAGGATATGGCTGTCGAGCATTTCGCCGTGGAAGGCCAGCTTGCGCAGGCGCACCGTCTGCTCGCTCGGCTCGACGCCCAGCGCATGCTCGGTCGCGCGCAGGCTCGCCGTCGCGTGGCCTACCGCGCAGATCCCGCAGATGCGGCTGGTGATGTGCGACGCCTGTTGGTAGGGCCGCCCGCGCAGCATCGCTTCGAAGAAGCGCGGTGTTTCCACGATTTCCAGGTCACACCGTTCCAACTGGCCGTCGCGGACATCCACGACGATGTTGCCGTGGCCTTCGACGCGGGTCAGGTGATGGATGTTTACGTTGATCGTCTCAGGCATGGGTTAGACCTCCTCAGGCGAGGCAAACGTCGAACGAGGCCAGTTTTGCTTCCGGCTGCGGCGGCGACTGCTGCCGTTGGTGCCGTTTCCGCTCAGCGGGGCGTCGCCGCCCATTTCTTGCAGAGCGTAAGCATTAAACATGGTGAACTTGGCGTCGATCGCTTCGGCGGGGAGCTGCTGCTCCTCAAGGATCTGGCGCATGTAATCGAGATTCGCTTCCGGGGCAAATCCACGGCAGCCTTCGCAGCCATCGCCATAAGTGGTGCACAGCGCATGGCAGCCCGCTCGCGTGATCGGGCCGAGGCACGGCTTGCCGAGCTTGTTCAGGCACGCGTTTTCCGACAGCTTGCATTCCACGCACAGCGAATAGTCGGGCAGCTTGGGCTTGCAGCCCTGGAGAAGCTGCTGCACGATGTGCACGAACTCCAGGCGATCGATCGGGCAGCCGGGAATCGCCACGTCCACATCGATCACCGCCGAGAGGGGGCGCGCCTCGTAGCTCTCGTAGTACTCCTTGCCGTTCTCGCCGTAGACGTAGGTTTGCACCTCTTCGACCGGCCAGCGGTTTTTCATCGCGTTCACGCCGCCCAGGTGCGCGCAGGCGCCCAAAGCGACCACCACACCCGCCTGCTTGCGGATCTTGCGCAGGCGTTCTTCGTCGCTGGCGCGCGTGCACGAGCCTTCGACAAACGCGATCTGGTACTCGTCGCTGCGTTCGGACATCGCCTCGCGGAATTCCACGATCTCGATCAGGTCGAGCAGGCCGAGATGCGTTTGCAGCGCATCCACGACCGTAAGCTGGCAGCCTTCACAGCTTGTAAAGTCAAAAAAAGCGACCTTTGGTTTTCCAGACATTACAGTGCCTCCTCAAAGGCCAACGCCTCTGCATAGGTCCAAGAGGGGCCGTCCTGGCAGCTATAACGATAATTCACCTGACAGTGGCCGCACTTCCCCACCCCGCACTTCATCCGGCGCTCGAAGCTCATCCAGATCTGATCGGGGCTTAAGCCCTTGCCGAGCAGCTCGACCGTCACAAAACGGTACATGATCGGCGGGCCGATGGTGACTGCCATCGTCTTCAGCGGATCGATCTCCACGCGCGGGAACAGGCGCGTGATCACGCCGATGTGTCCTACCCAGCTTTCGTCGGGCCGGTCCACCGTGACCAGCAGATCGATGTCGTCCCGCATGCGCCACTTACGCAGTTCGTCGCGGAACAGGATCTCGGACGGGTTGCGTGCGCCGTAGAGCACGATCAGCCGCCCGTAGTCGTCGCGGTTATCGAGGATCTCGTCGATGAAGGAGCGCGCCGGGGCGAGGCCCAAACCACCCGCCGCCACCAGCACATCCTTCTTCTTGAACACGTTCATCGGGAAGCCGCGCGCAAACGGGCCGCGAATGCCGATATCGTCCCCCGGCAGCAGCTTATGCAGGCTGTTGGTCAGGTTGCCCACGCGGCGGATGCACAGATCGAACGTCTCATGCGTGCGGCTGGGCGACGACATCACGCTGATCGGCGCTTCGCCAATGCCCGGCAGCGACACCATCACGAACTGTCCCGGCGCGTGCCCCAACGGGCGGCCACCGGGCAGCCGGACGGAAAAGACCTTCTCCATCTCGGTTTCGGTGCGCACCTTAACGATCTTGGCGACCGTGGGCAGGTAAATGGACGGCGCGGGCGCTTCGAACTCAAGCACATCGGAGACCATCACATCATCGAGTACTTCTGCCATCTCGCCCTCCTACCGGCCCGCGTCGATCTGAGTTTCTTCGTACAGCGCGTTCAGCGTGGCGGGAATCGAGATGTGCGCCAGACACGCACGCTCGCAGCGCCCGCAGCCGGTGCAGCCGATTAACCCATGCACCTGCTGGTTGTACTTGGCCTTACGCATGAAGCGGTGACGGATGCGCGACGCCTTGCTGTCGCGGAAGTTGTGCCCGCCCGCCACCAGCGCGAACTCGTAAAGCTGGCACGAGTCCCAGGTGCGGAAGCGCTCGCCGTCCTCCATCGTGATCTCCACTTCATCCTGCACGTCGAAGCAGAAACACGTGGGGCAGACGTTCGTGCACGATCCGCACGCGAGGCACTTTGCGCCCAGCTCGTCCCAGGTGTTCGCGCCATAGTTGATCGTCAGGAGCGAGGGAAGCTGATCCTTGCCCATCTTCAGGCGGTGGCGGAAGCGCGGCCACTTGGACGACAGCGACTGGCCCAACTGCCGGATCTCTTCGGTCGTCGCCATCTTGACCTGGGCATAGCTGAGCAAAAGCTGCTCGCCCTTTTCGCTGCCCGTATCCACGAGATAATGCCCATCTACTTCGGTGATATGCAGGTCATATACGGGCGGCGCGGTCAGCGTGCCCATATCCTTGCAGAACGACGCATCATCGCACGGGTACAGGCACTCGACGCCAACGATATAAATTTGTTCGCGCCGCGCCATGTAGTGCTCGTCTCTGTACCCGTTGGAAAACATACGATCGTACAGCAGGATGCCGTTCATATCGCAGGTGTGAACGCCAAAGATCACGGTTGGTCGCACACCCTGAAAGACCGGTTCCATCTGTATTCGGCGTGAGCCCTGCTCGTCGGTATCCGTATGGAACTTGAACAGCGTTTCACGTTGGGGCAGAAAGTATTTCTTCGGCGGGAGAATGGTGGTGGGATAACTCAAGCGGAGTTGCTCAGCTTCTTTGATGTCGTCAAACGCGTACCCATTCTGCGTTTGCACCGGCCCCACAACCCGAAAATCGGGCTGCAGCGCCTCGACAAAAGCTGAAAGCTTCTCCTTCGCGAGCACGTAAAGACTCATAGGCCACTCCAGTTAAACGGTCAATAATTGAGATTGAGAAATTTTGAACAATCGGCTAGTTTCTACGATAGCAGGATAGGTGCGGTTTACTAGTGGTGCTTGACCGTAAATGCTGTGACGGACATCACTTCACAAACAAGGTGGCCGCCACAACATTGTTTTTTATTAGCAGATTCGTACAAGAGGGTGAGCAACAACGAGGATCGATCGACGGTTATGATGCGCCCCAGGAACGCATCAACTGCGTGTAGAACTGCACCATCCGGCCCAGGTTCTCCACGCTGACGCGCTCGTTAATGCCGTGAATGCGGTCGAGATCGGAGGCGTGCAAATGCATCGGCGTAAAGCGATACACCTTGTCGCAGATCGCCGTGTAGTGGCGCGCGTCACTGGCTCCGGCAGTCAGATAGGGGATCACCGGCAGCGCGCCAAAGACCTGCCGAATCGTCGCGCTGAGCGTCTCAAACGCCGCCGTATCCCACGGTGACAGCCGCGAGGCGGTCGGCTCGCCCTCGGCAATGATCGTTATCTGCACGCGATCGTCGGCAATGATATCGCGCAGCACCGCCGAAACAGAGTCGGGCGTGTCGCCGGGCATCAGGCGGCAGTCGAACGTCGCACTGGCGGCGTGCGGCAGCACATTTTCCGTGCGGCCTCCGGCGATGATCGTGGGCGTGGTCGTGGTGCGGATGAGCGCGTTCGTCTGCGGCGACGCGGCCAGCATCCGCCGCACCACCGGCCCCATCAGCCAGAGATTAGCGAACACAGCGCGCTGGGCCAGCGGCGCAGTCCGCCCCAGGTAACGGAACAATAGCGTGACGTAGGTCAGCGTGGCGGGCAGCGGGTGCGACGCGACACGCGCAATCGCCTGGGCCAGCAGCGCGATTGTCGTCTCCTGGGGCGGCATAGAGGCGTGTCCCGGCTCGCCTTCGACAGACAGGCGCAGAATCGTATGGCGCTTTTCCGCCACACCGACCACGGCGATCGGGCTTTGCACGCCGGGCAACACGTCTTCCACGACGACGCTGCCTTCGTCCAGCACCACCGCCGGGCGTATCTCCTGCGCCTCGAACCACTTCACGATGGCACACGCGCCCTGCTTGCCCTGAATTTCCTCGTCGTGGCCGAAGGCAAAATACAGCGTGCGTTCCGGCTGGAAGCCCTGTTCCAGCAGCCGCTCCGCCGATTCCAGCAGCCCGACCAACTGCGTTTTGATGTCGAGCGTGCCGCGCCCCCAGACGTATCCTTCCGCGACCGCGCCGGAGAACGGAGGATGCGTCCACTGCCCCAGCGACGACGGTTCGATCGGCACGACGTCCTGATGCGCCATGAACACGATCGGGGCCGCGTCCGCTGCCGTTCCGCGCCACTCGTACACCAGACTCCACTCGTTGATCGTATGCCGCGTCAGGGCGGTATGAACGCGAGGATACGTATCTTCGAGGTAGCGGTGCAACGCCGCAAAAGCAGCGTACGCGTCCGGGGCGGGTCCAGTCACCGAGACCGTTTCGCACTGGATCACCGCCGACAGGTGCGCGGCGACAGACGCCGCCTCGACCGGATCCAGCTCGACCGGAGCGATCGGCGTCACAGGCAGCGGAAATGTATAGGTGCGCCAGGCGACCACGCCAACCAGGATCGCCACCAGCGCCACGAGCACAATTATCACAGCGAGCATTGCCCACTCATCCTACGGCAGGTTCGGATACCACGACGTCGGACGATCCGCGCCGCCCGAAAATGATCGGGATCAGTGGAATCGCCAGCAAATTGAGCGCGGCCAGGATCACGAACGTGACGCGGAAACCGATTGTGTCGGACAGCACGCCGCTGATCGCCATACCCGCGCCGTCCGCAACGTTGGTGAAGGCCATCAAAATGGCGAACATGGTCGCGGCGATGCGCAAATCGGTGAAGTTCATCGAGAGTGAGAAATAAACGGTCATGTACGTGCCGTATGCAACGCCAAACAACGCCACCAGCGGCCACGCGACGGCGCGCACGGTGATCAGCGCCAGTCCCGCCACGGCCAGCGACGAAATCGCCATCCCGGCCCATACTGCGCCGCGTTTGCCGACCCGCCGCTCCAACGTGCTGGCGAGCACGCTGCCAAACACCATCCCGAGGCCCCACAACGTCGTCGTGAACCCGGCATCGCTCAGCTCGATGTTAAACGTATCTTCCAAGAACGGGTTTACAAGCTGGTTCGCGCCCGTGATCACCAAAAACAGCACAAAGCCCAGCCCCGCCAGCGCCAGCACGCTGCGCTGTTTGAACGCGCGGAAAGCGCTCCAATCGAATTCGCGCTCGCGGGTATGCGCAGGCTCGCGGGCCATGAGCACCAGCGGCACCGGCAGCAACGTCAGCGCTGCCAGCGCCCAGAACACCGAATGCCAGCCCAGATGATCCGCCAGCAGGCCTACCATCGCCGCCGCGATCACCACGCCCACCGCGCGCCCCCCTACCATCACGCCCTGCACGGTGCCCTGCTCTGCTTCTTCGGTCGTGTCGAGCGCCAGCCCGTCCGTACAGGTGTCGTACAGCGCCATGCCCGCCTGAAGCACGAAGGCCAGCGCCACCAACGCCGCGAACTCGCTCGATGGGTCCAGCAGCGGCGCGATGAGCAGGCAGACGAATTGAATCCCCAGCCCCAGCAGCATATACGGGCGGCGATGCCCCCACCCAAAGAGGCTGTAGCGATCGCTCGCCATGCCCAAAAATACTTTGAGCATGAACGGGATCATGGCGATGAACGAAAAGATGCCCACGTCCGACATCGTCAAGCCGTTGTCGAGCAGATAAAGCGCATTCAGTGCCGTGAAGTAGCTGAAGATCGTGCCCTGCGTAAAGTACAACAGACCAAACATGCTGTAACGCCGGATGGTGTACGTTTGCTTTAACACGATTATCCCCTGTTGGCAGCGCCGGATGGAATAGCTCCAATCTAACACGAAACAGGTCGCATCTCATGGGCAATTCGACAAATTACGAGAGTAAACAGAGCGTAGTAGGCAAAAAAACGAGATGAGGCATCAGAGGAGATCAAAAAACCGGACCGGCAAAGCAGATACGCATAGCCGGTCCGGCGTGACAGCAGATTACCGGTCGAAGGCTTCCTGCCGCTTGCTCTGCGAGCGGGGCACCGAAAGCAGTTTCGAGGCCAGATCGCGCACCTGGCTGAACGTCGTCGGCTTGAGCAGCACGAGGTCCGCCTGGGGTTTGATCGAGTCGGCCATGCGCGGGTCGGCGGTCGCCACGATTACGCGCGTATCCATCAGTCGCTCGTCGTCGCGGATCTGCTGCAAAATCTGCGTTCCCACGACGTTCGGCAGGTGCAGGTCGAGCACGATCACGTCCGGCACGACGTCGGCCAGCAGTTCCAGCGCCTCGGCGCCATCGTGAGACACCTGTACTTCCAGGCCCAGCACTTCCAGCGCCTTCGCAAAAATCACTGATGCGTCGTAGTCATCCTCGATCACCATCGCCTGCTTGTTCATCTTAACTCTCCTCGGTTCCCGTCAGCGGTAAGGTAACTAAAAAGCGACTCCCCTGCCCGACCCGGCTGGACAGGCTGATCTGCCCGTTCAGCAGCGACACAATCTGTTTGACGATCGACAGACCCAGGCCAGATCCGCCGTGCCGCCGCGCCTGCGAATCATCCACCTGGCGGAAAGGTTCAAAAATATACGTTTGTGCGTCCTCAGAAATGCCCGGCCCGGTATCGACCACTTCCAGCGCCCAATGCTCCTGATCGGGACACTTGATGTTCAGGCTCACCGAGCCTTGATCCGTGAACTTGATCGCGTTGCCCATCAGGTTCACGAGCACCTGCTGCAAACGCTGCGGATCGCTTACGACCTGTGGGGGCACATCCTCGGCAATCGAGCAGTCCAGTTGCAGCCCTTTTTGCTCGGCCAGGATGAACATGATCGATTGCAATTCGTCCACCAGGCTGCCAACCGAGAAGCTGCTCATGTGCATGGTCAGTTTCCCGGCCTGCATCTGCGCCTGGTCGAGCAGGTTATTGACCAGATTAAGCATCCGGCGCGTATTGGCAATGATGCGGTCCAGGGTAGACGACTGCTCGGCGCTCATCGCGCCGTATACGCCCTCCTTGAGCATGTCGCTGTAGCCCAGGATCGCGTTCAGCGGGGTGCGCAGCTCGTGCGAGGCCATCGACATAAAGGCGTCCTTCATCCGGTCCAGCTCTGCCTCGCGCGTGAAGTCGCGGAAGACCACCACGGTCCCGATCGACTCGCTGGCACTGCCCTGCACGGTGGCGAAACTCAACGAGAACGTCTTGCTGCCCCATTCAAACTTCGTGCCGTAGTCGCCCATGCCCTTGCCACGAACCACGCCGCTCAGCATCTCACGATTCTCAGGGCTGACCTCGTTGCCCATCAGGGCCTCGATGTCGCAGCCGGTGATCTCGTCCTGGGTGCGATCGATCAGCATGGCGATCGACGGGTTGGCGACGATGGCTTTTCCCGACTGGTCGAAGACGATCACGCCATCCGCGATACTTTCGAGAATCGCCTGATTCTTGTTGGACTCAGTTTGTACCCGCGACAGCGCTTCCGCGAGATCGTGCGTGCGGTCGATCACGCGTTGGTCAAGCTCGCGGTTGATCACGTGCAGATCGCTCAGCGCGCGCTCAAGGCTGCGCGCGGACATCCACGACACCAGGGCAACGATGTAGAAGCCCAGGATCGCCGGGATGGTCGGTACGGCATCGAGGAGGGTCATTGAAATGGTCGAGATTACGGCGCTGCACAACGTCGCCAGAATGAAGCTGGCAAACGGTTGGAGCAGCACGCTCGCCATAATGATCGGGATGGTAAACAGGAACAGGCTGCGCCCCTCGGCCACCTGGGACGCGCTGTCGCTGAAAGCAAAAATCACAGTCAGCGCGACCAGGAACACAGAGCTTGCCACCGCTCCCATTCCCGACCGGTTGATGAGATAGATCACCACGAGGCTGAGCAGCATTGCAAGGCTGCCGCCATAGATCAGCGTGACGCCTTCCGCATCATCCATCGCCCCCGGCATAAAGACCACAGCCAGAGTCGTCACCAGCAGCGCCACGAGTGTGATCCCCGCCACGCCCATCAGCAGCAGGTTAAGCAGCTTTCTACGCCGTGCGTCTTCGGGGTCCGTCGAGCGAACGTCGATCAGCCTGTTCAGGACTTCCATTGCACCATCTCAATCTTCTGCTGCCAGGATCAGCGCGCTCAGAATCGCGGAGCGCACGACCAGGACCGGACAGTACAAGCATTTACCAATCCACAGCGGCGGATTC
The DNA here is from genome assembly GCF_036822615.1 of Aggregatilinea sp. Lineage (NCBI taxonomy): Bacteria > Bacillati > Chloroflexota > Anaerolineae > Aggregatilineales > Aggregatilineaceae > Aggregatilinea > Aggregatilinea sp. Next base: position 37,463 of record NZ_DAISHJ010000011.1, read on the forward strand.
GGCGCAGTGCTGTGTTCCAGCAGCCACGCCGCCCCCTGCTCGATCACGCCATCGGGGATCGTGTGGCCGCTGCGTTTCCACATCACCAGCGCCTGCAAGCAGTACGCCGTTTCTTCGGCTGTGGGCGTATAGAATCCCCACGATCCGTCGCGGTTCTGGGTTTCCAGAACCCAGCGCACCGCGTTATCCACAATTTCATCTTCCAGCCATCCGGCGGCGGAGATGATCATGTGCGAAGTCGGGTAGTACGGCGAGGAATGCCACTTATCGAACCAGAACAGCCCGATGGTCTGGATGCGCTTCAGGAACTGGAACGCCGTCTGCACCGAGGGGTGATCGGCAGGCAGCCCGGCCTGTCGCAGCGCGCCGAGGACGTGAATATTGGCGCTGATGGACGGGTTGGCTTCCAGCTCGTAGCAGCGATAGTGATCGCCCTGCTCGTAGCGCAGGATCGCTTCAAGATCGACGTCGCAGCCGTAACGCCGCAGCACGTCGAATACGAGGCTGCTGTCGTCGCCATCCTTGGGCGAGTAGCCTGCGCCAAACCCGGTTCCGACCCCTGGCTTCCAGGCATTCTGCAAAAAGTTGAGATGCGGCTGGCACAGTTCCAGGGTTTCCTGATCGATGCCGTTGATCAGGGAAATGTTCCATAACGTCCAGGCCTGTTCGAACACGTCGAACGGGGCAACGTCCGGCGCGCCGCCTTCTCCGGTAACCGTATCGCGCAGGTACTGCATTGCCAGCGGATCTTCCGGTCGCACGTACAGCGCATAGTACGCCGTCGCGGACGGGCTGTGCCCGATGGACCCGTTGGCCTCCTGCAAGTGATCCACGTCCAGCAGCCGCAAGCCATCCGGTCCCGCCATCTCCGCCGAAAACGCCACGGTCACCTGGCGGCTGATCATGCCACCCGGCAGCGACGCAATCTTGGCCGCGCGCGACCGCTCGAGCTGGGTCAGCGTTCCGTTCCAGTGAACCCCGTCCAGCCCCATCGACTTGGCCTCGGTGACCAGCGTTGGCGCGATCATCTCGAACCCGATCGTCTCGCCCGACAGGTCGGCGGGCAGCCCCTTAGTGATCGTTTCCAGCGCCAGCTGCGCGCGCTGCCACCGTGGGCGATCCTCCGGCTTACCATAGCTCGCCAGCGCCATCATGGCCGACAGCGTACAGATCAGGCGGTCGTGGTAATAACGCGGATGCGCCGCGCCCCAACTGCCGTCGGGAAGCTGATTTTCGCGCAGCCATTCCAACGCGCGGTCGCCCATGCCTTCATCCAGATCCCGGAGCCGCGCGATCCACGCTGTGTCGTAAGCCGTGTTCAGAATGCGTCCCGGTCCAACTTCTTTCAGAAGATCTTTGATATTCTGACGGAAGTCCACACCCATGTTATCCATTGGATTCAGAAGAAAAGTCGGGTAGCTTGACTTCTGGAAGCGGGTACCAGTAACCACCATGATCCTGCTTGGCTCCTATCCCCAGAATCGCATTCCGGTTAGCGTGATAAAAGGCTTTCATAACGGCCCAATCGGCGGGTTGTAGAGCGGCGTAATCCGGCTCGGCATCGCGCCGGGTGTAGAGATGATCGTAGAGAATACGCCGCAGAGACTCAGCCGAGAGATAAAGAGAGGGTGCGACCGTGAAATAAAGGTCTTCGTTGCCGGTCGCAATCAACGGCATATCAAAAGCGCTGAACCGGTCGAAGCCGATGAAAAAATCGACCGGCGCGACCTCCTCGCCATAGTACAGGCGGACGATAGTGTCCTTATCCGGCGCGCTGCCATGCTCGCGGTAGTAGTCGATCGCCAGCTCCGCGACCGTCTCCGCGGCATCGTTCGCAAACAATCCGAAGAACAACCGCGCCCGGTCGTTCGCACGGGTCTGTTCGGTGAGCTGATCGAACAGGTCGCACACGTAGGCGTAGGGCGTCCCGGCGAAGTATTTGCGGTAATCGCCATAAAACCGGACGCGAACGCCGTACTCCTCGTAGAAGGTCAAAAAGCGCGGGTGCGTCGCCAGCCGCGCCAGCCCTTCAACCGCCATTTCGATGTAGTCGTCGCCGCGCTCAAGCAGATCGGGACCGAAGCAGGGCGTCAGCAGCGTATCGATGCCGTGGTCGAACATCAGGCGATACACGTCGATGTGCCCCACCTCGACCGCATCCACATAGGCGGCCAGCGGGTCGTCATCGTCGGGCTGTGGAGGATACTCCAGCAGAAACCAGCGGCGCGTCCCGTTAATGGGAAACACGCACACCTTGGGCCCTTGTGCGCGGACCAGCCCGGCGACTTGCGCGTCGGATAAGCTAAAGAAGGTTGTGGCGTCCATGATGTAGTCAGTCCAATACGACGATAGATAAGTACGTTCTGTGCTCTGTCACCGGGCGGAGGGTAGCAGGGAACACGGTCACTCTCGTCTACGCGTGACCCGCACAACGGTTCACTGCTGCCTGGAACACTCTCGACCGCGCCCGGAAACTCGCCACAGGGGAGTGTGTCTGTTTCCGGACGGCCCCGCTCGATTTTTCACTTCAACGCATCAACCGCGCCCAATTGGGACGGAAAGCTGAAGAAGCCATACACCGCGCTAACGCGACGCGCCAACCGTTTCGACTGCCTGTCGCGCCGTAGATTCCTCGATCGCGGGCGCAGTGGCCGCCCACAAACGAGATACCAGCAGCGCGTAAAAACTGAGGATGACGATCATCACAACCGGAATGTACATGTTGGGGTCCGTCACCACGTATGCGTCCTGAATCAGCGCCGCGTCACCCAACGCCAGATAGCTCACCATCTGCCAGAGATCGGCCAGGGCGTATACCATGAACACCGCCCACAACCAGGTCTTTATCCGTGAGCCTTCCACCGTCACGATCAGGTAGGTAAAAACAGCAATGCCCAGCGTGAGTTCCCACACCATGTCGAGCCAGATGAACGCGCCCATGTAGAGCGCAAAGGCCCATTCCAGACCAAGCTGCTGCGCTTCGATCGGGGAGTCGCCGCGCCGGGGATGGCGCAGTGCGCGCAGCGCGACCGCGACCAGGGGCAGCAGGATTGCCAGCTTGATGACGCCTGCAAGGCGCAGGCTCGCGGCAGAGTTGCCAGCCAGATAGATCACGGTCTGAGTGATGGAATGGTTGTAGCCCAGAAAGCCGGAACTGAACTCGCGCCAGGGAAAGTCGCGGCTGAGGCGTTCCAGCAAGCGTACATAGTCGATGTGCTGCTGCCAGCCGTATGCCGGCCCCATCACCAGCATCGTCACGCCATCGATTGCGACGAACGCGGCCAGGGTCGAGGCGGCCAGCTTCCAGAAGAAACGATAATGGCCCAACAGCAGCGGCACCGCCGCCGCGAATGCCCACTGCGGCTTGATTTGCAGGACAATCGACAGCCACAGGACAGACCAGCCCAGGTTCTCGTCCAGAATTGCTTCGATCAACAGCGTGCCCAACAGCGCCATCGGCACGTAGATATTGAGGTAGTTCAGGTCGCCCCAGAAGGCCGAGAATATGAGCCACACCGGCAGAAGCCACGCAAGCCCTTCCCGTGCGCGGTGAAGTTCCAGCTTGCGGAAGATGCGATTCCACCAGAAATAGAGCACGATGTACGCGAAGAGGTGGAACAGGGTGTCGCCCCAGGCCACCACGGCAGGCGGCAGCCACAGCAGCGGGACCGCCAGCACGGCGAACGATGGCGCATAGGTGTAATGGCTTTCCAGGTGCGCCAGAGATCCCTTCAGGTAAAGATCCTCACCTGCTCTGAAATGATCCGCCGCATCGATGTAAACCTGGAGATCGGGCGGGAAAAACCCGTCCTCGGTTTCCCCCTCGTACACGGTTCCGGCCAGCAAAAAGAACTGCATCAGCAGCCGCAGCACCGCGAAGATCAGCGTGGCGACGAGAACCCGGCGAAACGTCCTGGATCGCGCCCACATCTCCGGCAAACTGGTCGTCCCAATCAATTTCTTCACGCCAGCGTCTCCCTATCAGGCTCCGGCAAAACACCGCGCAACCCGGCTCAGTACCGGATTGGTGGCTTTGAGCGCGATCTGGTCGTTCGGCTCAATCTCGAACCCCAGACGTTTTTTGAAGTCGTATGCGCCGCTGCCGCCGCGCAGGTCGGACACACCCAGCTCGATCGCACGCCGGATCGCGGCATAAAAAAGCTGGAAGTAGGTAAAGTTCACGGAGTAATCCAGGCCCAGCAGCGTCAAAAACTGCGTTGAGCCGTCGCCAACCAGCAGGCCGCAGCCCACAAGGCGCTCGCCGATGGTGGCGGTGATCCATGTGCCGCCCACCATGCCCATATGTTTGAGCAGATGACGAGCGTTCGGATAGGGCGAGGCGTGATGATGCTGTTCGACGTCGCGGATCAGCGCGAGCGCCGCTTCAGCCTGCACAGCCGAGTCGTGGTAGGCGATGGTGATGCCGAGATCGGCGGCGCGGTTCGTGTGGCGGTGATAATCCTTGCGGGCCGACTTCCCCAACCCACTCACATATGCGTCAAAATCGGGCGCATCCAGCATCAGGCGCGTACCCGGCTCGCCAAGGTCCATCAACGCGTACCCTTCGGGCCAGTTGGATGACACCGACGCACCAGCGGAAAGATAGTCGAAAAGGATCGCGGACGCGCCGTGCTCGCGGGCGATGTCATCCGCGACGCGCGCGAAGGTTGCCAGCGCTTCCTGCCGAGACTCATCCCGTGGCAGCAGCAGGCCCGGCGCGTGCGCCAGCGCCGTACGGCAGATCAGCAGAGGCCAGCGACGGAACACGGCCTGCAAGCCGCGCCGTGCGGGCATCCAGGCGATGGGCAGCGGCTCCTGGCGCACCAGCCAGAAAACCGCCCGCGCGACAAGCTCACCCTGTTTCGATAGTAAGATGTAGAAAGGCTGGTCTTCGGGCTGCGCAGCCTCGCCAAAACGGTACCATTGATGGCTGGCAAAGGGGCAGGACCGGTTAAAACGGTCCCATTTCACCGCATCGATCTCCGTGATGCTGTGCAGCACCTGGATGTCGAACATCATTCTGCCCCCGCCCGGCATTGTTCAAAATTAAAAACAAATTCCCATCTAACTATAAAACAACTCTTTCTTATTTGTAAATAGATTCAAGCGCTCAAAATGTCACTAAATTCTCCATTAACCGCCAGCGCGCCGGAAGCATTTGTTAGAGTATTGTTAACTCCCTGGAAATCCGGCAGTTCGGCGTCGATCCGGCGCAGGTGCGGATACGTCCAAGCGCCGATGACAGTCACGATCATCAGGACGCCCATCAGGATGAAGATCAGCGCCGTGCCGCGCCCCGGTCCGACGCCGATCACGCGGCCCACACTGGACGCCAGTGCGCCGCCGGGCGCCAGCAGCGGCTCGAAAACGTAATCTGCCGCCGGGCCGCCAATCGGTGACGCCAGCGCCATTGACAGAAAGACGACGACCGAGCGCACCGACGCCACCCGCCCCTGGACATCGGGCGCGACCTTGCTCATCCAGATCGACTGGCTGCACGCGCTGACGATCGGATAGCAGAAAAATGCCAGCCCCATCGCCGCCGTGACGAACCACACCGACGCGCGCAGGCCGATCAAAATGCTGCCCAATCCAACCAGCCCGCCGAACAGCAGCACGCCAACAATGCGCCGCCGCGGCCCGCCCCAAACGCTGACGGCGAGGCTGCCCAGCAAGCCCCCCACCGCGCCAATCGACATCATCGTGCCAAGCCGCCCCTCGGACGTAAAGGACAGGATCAGCGGCACGCTCAACACCGTCATAATGCCGGTCAAGAAGTTGACGATGGCGAAGAAGCCAAGCAGCGCCAGCAGCCCGCGCCGGGAAGCGACGTATGACCACCCGTAGCGCATTTCGCTCCACAGCGATCCGCGATGCTGCTGCGCCTCATCTGTTTGGGCCGGATGTGGAAACCGCACCAGCGACAGCGTCACGACCGAAAAGATGAAGGTAGCGAAGTCGATCATGAGCACGACCTGCACGCCAGCCGCCAGCATAATCGCCCCGGCGAGCGCGGGCGCGACCAGAGTCGAGATCCCATAGCCGATGTCCATCATGCCACTGGCGCGGGTGTAATGTTTCTGCGGGACCAGCAGCACCGTCGCCGCAGTATAGGCGGGCCACTGGAAGGCCCCACAGGCCGCACTGACGAACACGGCGGCATAGACTTCCCAAACCGCGAGGTGACCGCCTGCCAGCAAGATCGCCACCGCGAGCGAACTCGCTCCCGCGCCGCAGTCGCTAATGAGCATTACGAGGCGGCGATCCCAGCGATCGACCAGCGCCCCCGCAAAGGGCGACACCAACACCTGCGCGATGGACGTGAACAGAAAAATAAGCGCGTACTCGGTCGCGGATTCGTGCCGTTCGTAGACCCACACGCCAAGCGCAAAAGACGTGAGGTTGGAGCCGATGATCGAAATCAACTGCCCAAACCACACCGCGAAAAAAACGCGCATATCGCGTGCCGAATCCTGCCGCACCGGAGCCTCAACCAAACCTGACCGCGTCACACTTGACTAACGCCAGGATAACCCAACTTGGCCTCAAATTGCAAGTTATAACCATACTGATATATGAAAATAGTAAAAACAAAAAGATGTAGCACTTCAAACCATACATAACTTAACTAGATAACAGTGGAAGCTGCGGGGAATTATATTGAGCAAAACATGTAACGCGCAGTGGACGATTTTGAGTTTTCTCTCAGCGTTCTGGTCACGCCCGCAATCCGCTCGATCAGCGCTTTGTAATGTTATACTTACTGTGCTACTATTAGCATCGCAGTCCGCCTCCGAGGCGTACCCAAACCGCTCCGCTCACCGGGCAACGAGTCCGTCTCAGCACGCAACTGCTAAACATCAATGTTCCGCGTAGTTCCGGGGGGGGAGTTATGCAGTACCGCAAATTATCACTTTTTCTATCCATCTGCCTCATGATGGGACTAGTTTTCACTTTTTCGCCCCAGCTTCCACGGGCTGAGGCGGCGACCATCACGGTCACCAATACGAACGATACCGGGGCCGGCTCGCTCCGGCAGGCAATCCTCGATGCGGCCCCAGGCGACATCATTGACTTCAGCGTTTCGGGCACCATCACGCTCACAAGCGGGACGCTGACCGTCAATAAAAACCTCGTCATTTCCGGGCCAACCAGCGGTGGGATCGTCATCGATGGAAATGGCGCCAGCGGCGTCATAACCATTGCGGCGGGATCCACCGTCACACTTGAAAATCTCACCATCCGCAACGGCTCGGCCATGTTCGGCGGCGGGATCAACAACAGCGGCATCCTGACGCTGCGCTACAGCTCGGTCATCAACAACGTCGCCGCCGGACCGGGCGGCGGCGGCATTTACGGCGCGCCGGGCAGCACGACCACGGTTATCAACAGCACGCTTTCAGGAAACAGCTCGCAAAACTTCGGCGGCGGCGCGTTCATCACCGGCGCGTCATCCTTCCAGTACGTCACCATCACCAATAACTTCTCTGATCTCGCCTATTACGGGCGCGAAAGCGGTGGCATCGCAGTCGGTAACGGCGGCAGCGCGACGATCACCGGCTCGATCCTGTCGGATAATTACGGACCGGCCACTTCAAACGAGGTCAACTGTCTGGCCGCGGGCTATCCGGCTACCGGCGCAACGGGCACTCTGACCTCCGGCGGGTATAACCTCGTCGGTGATGGCTGTGGGATGCTGATACCCCTGGCAACGGATCTGGTCAATACCGCGCCGGGCGTATCGCCCCTCGGGGATAACGGCGGCGTCACACCGACGCACGCCTTGACGGCCACCAGCGCCGCCCTGGACCAGATTCCAGCCGCCTCCTGCACCGTGCCCAACGATCAGCGCGGCACCTCGCGTCCCCAGCCAACCGGAGCCAACTGTGATATCGGGGCGTTCGAGGTGTACGTACCGCCATCGGGCACGCTGATGTTCACCAAGACGTTCACCCCGTCAACCGTCACGCCGGGACAGGAAGCCACCCTCACGATCACGCTCTCGAATTTGAGCGCGACGAGTGACGCCGCCGCTGTGACGTTCAGCGACACACTTCCGGCGGGCCTGACCCTGACGGCAGGCTCGGCCACCGGAAACTGCGGTGGAGCACTGGTCGATGCGGGCAGCGTCCTGTCGCTGAGCGGCGGCGCTGTGGCGCACAGCACGAGCTGCACGGTCACCGCGCGTGTGTCGGGCGCGACGATCGGCACATATGTAAACCAGTTCGCCAGCGCGAGCAGCAGCCTGCCCGCCAACGACAGCACCGATACTGCGACGCTCACGGTAAGCCTTGCGGCTCCGACCACTTCCAGCGGCAGCAGCAGCACGACATACCCTGACCACAGCGCCGAGGACAACGCGCGCGCCCAGGCGCCGCTGTGCCAGGATCTCGATGGCTCGACCAACCCGATCATTCGTGCGGATGTGCCGTCCGGCACGGTGCCGAACGGCGGCGTCTTCTGCCGCGTACTCGCCGAAAACAGCGCGTACGTCAACGGCCCCGCCGAAGTGGGCGATCCGGCTGTGATCCAGATGGGCGTGATCCAGGCGGTTGATGTATTCGGGATGGCAGGCAACACGTCGGTTCCGGCCTTCACGGCATCCGTGAAAGTGTGCCTCAGCGGCAGCGGGCGGTTGTTCTACCTGAACGCGACCACCGCGCCGCGCCAGCTCAGCCAGTTGAGTGCCACGCCGGAACTGGGCTACACCTGCGGTCTGATCCCTGCCGCGGGCACGGTCGTGCTCGTCCCCTAGGTTCCTCCGGCAAGCAGAATCACGCGGGGCATCCAGACGGGTGCCCCGTTTTCGTTTCCGCGAACCTGCCTGCCCCGTGTGACCCACTCCCTCGCTCTTGCGAAACTCGGACGCCAGTCGGCGGCGCATCGGTGTATGATCGATCCGGAAAGACGCATCATAACCACCGGATCGGACACCGCATGAAAGAGTCTGTAAGCGATATCAAACGGGGCGACGTCGGAACGGTCGAAGCCGCCGCTGAAATTCTGGAGGGCCGCAGCCAAAAAGGGCGTGTGGCGCGCCTCCTCCCCTTCCTGGGGCCTGCATTCATCGCCAGCGTGGCGTATGTCGATCCGGGCAACTTCGCCACCAACATTCAGGGCGGCGCGCAGTTCGGTTACATACTGCTGTGGGTGATCGTCGCCAGCAACCTGATGGCGATGCTGCTCCAGATGCTCTCGGCCAAACTCGGCATCGCGTCGAACATGAATCTGGCCGAATTATGCCGGGCGCACTTCCCCCGCCCCGTCGTGTACACGATGTGGGTGCTGATGGAAGTGGTGGCGATGGCGACCGACCTCGCGGAATTCCTGGGCGCGACGTTGGGCTTCAACTTGCTGTTCGGCATTCCGCTGTGGATCGCGGGCCTGATGACCGCCGTCGCCACATTTCTGATCCTGGGTCTGGAGCGGCACGGGTTCCGCCCGCTGGAAGCCGTGATCAGCGTGCTCGTGGGCACGGTGGCCATCAGCTACGTGATCGAGACGATCCTCGACAGGCCCGATTGGGGCCAGGTGTTTCATCACGCGGTCGTGCCGCAGTTCGCAGGCACGGAAAGCATTCTGCTGGCGACCGGCATCCTGGGCGCGACCGTGATGCCCCACGCGATCATTCTGCATTCCGCGCTGACCCAGGGCCGGATCGTCGTCAAAGATCCGGTGCAGCTTCGCCGCCTGTTCCGCTTCGAGATCATCGACGTGCTGGTGGCGATGGGGCTGGCGAGCATGATCAACGCCGCCATGCTCATCATGGCTGCATCCACCTTCCACACGCGCAGCATGAGCGACGTCGGCACGATCGAGCAGGCGCACACGACGCTGGAGCCGCTGCTAGGATCGGCGGCGAGCGCGGTCTTTGCGATCTCGCTGTTGGCGTCGGGGCTGTCCTCCGCATCGGTCGGCACGATGGCCGGGCAGGTGATCATGCAGGGCTACATCCACCGTCACGTCGCGCCGTGGCTCCGGCGGCTGGTCACCATGCTGCCCTCGCTGGTCGTGATCGCAATGGGCCTCGATCCAACGCGCACGCTCGTCATCAGCCAGGTCGTGCTGAGTTTTGGCCTGCCGTTCGCCGTCGTGCCGCTGGTCATGTTCACCCGGCGGCGTGATATTATGGGCGTGCTCGTGAACAAGCGCACCACGACCGCGCTGGCGATATTCGTCGCGGGCCTCATCATTTTCCTGAATCTCTATTTGCTCTACCAGACATTTTGGGGAGGGTAGCGCCATGTTTAAGCATCTGCTCGTTCCACTCGACGGCTCGCATCTGGCCGAAGCAGCGCTGCCCGCCGCCGCGATGTTGGGACAGATCCTGGGCGCAGACATCACCCTCATCCACATCATCGAGCAAAACGCGCCGAGCGAAGTCCACGGCGATCGCCACCTGACGAGCAACGACGAAGCGTGCACCTATCTAGCTGACGTGGCCGAACGAATGCTGCCCCTCTCATTGACCGTGGAGCGCCACGTGCACACCACGGAAGTAAGCAACGTGGCGCGCAGCATCGTCGATCACGTTCAAGAAACCGATTCGGACCTGATCATCATGTGCACACACGGGCGGATGGGCATGCATTCGTGGCTGTTCGGCAGCATTGCGCAGCACGTGATCGCCGCATGTTCCTGCCCGGTGCTGGTGATCCAGCCGCCCGAGTCGGGCGAGTTTCCGCCGTTCGTGTGCCACAAGATCCTCGTGCCGCTGGACGGCGATCCCGATCACGAGGCAAGCCTGCCCATCGTCAGCGAACTGGCGCAGGCGTGCTCGGCGGAAATCCGGTTGGTGACGGCGGTTCACAAAACGAGCACGCTCACCGGGGAGATGGCGTCCACAGCGCGTATGCTGCCCTCTGCAGCCGCGGCCATGCTCAACCTGAAGCAGCAGGGCGCGGAGGACTATCTGCGGGCGCACGAAACCCGGCTCAAGCACGACGGGCGGCACGCGAGCATCAGCACGGCGCGCGGCGAACCCTCGGCGGTGATCGCACGCACGGCCAAAACGTTCGGCGCGGACGTCATCGTCCTGGGTACACATGGCAAAGCGGGCCTCGAAGCGTTCTGGGCCGGCAGCATCACGCCGAAGCTGGCCCGGCAAACGCGCACGCCGATCCTGCTGATCTGTGCGCGCGGCACAACAGCGTAGAAGCTAAAGACACCTTGCCCCACCGAAATCAGCAGGGCATCTCCTTTTTTACGCCACATCCCGGCTTACCCGCCGTATAACCTCAGGAAGCCGGGTTTTTCCTCGCGCCGCCGCTGTTTTGCATCCTGCGCCAAATGCGCGGCTTTTCGCGCTGTTTTCTGAGCGAAATGCGGGATAATTTGGTTCGACTGACCGATGCGCATTTCCGCGATCGTCTGTCGAATTGAGCCATCGTCCTACACGCAGAGTGTCCTATGGAATCATTTAAGCCTCTCGGAATTTACATCAAGCCCTACCGGAATCTGGCAGTGATCGCGCCGCTGCTGATGGTCGTGGAAGTCGTGTGCGACCTGATGCTGCCCCGCCTGCTCCAAACCATCGTCGATCAAGGCATCGCTCAGGGCGATCTCACCCTGGTGCTGCGCACCGGACTGCTGATGATCCTCGTCACGTCGATCGGCGCGGTGGGCGGCATCGGCTGCACGGTGTTTGCCGTGCGCGCGGCGATGAACTTCGGCGCGGATTTGCGCATCGCCGCCTATCGCAAAGTCCAGACGCTCTCGTTCGGCAACCTGGACAAGCTCGGCACGGCGGAACTGGTCACGCGGCTGACCAACGACGTAAATCAGGTGCAGGAAATGGTCTTGATGGGCCTGCGCATCCTGGTCCGCGCGCCGCTGCTGGTCGTGGGCAGCCTGATCATGGCGATCATCACCAGCCCGCGCCTCGCCCTGCTGCTGATCGTCCTGATGGCGCTGCTGATCCTGATGCTGGTGGTCGTCATCCGGCGGGCGTTCCCGCTCTATACGCGCCTGCAAGAACGGCTAGATCGCGTCAACACGGTCATTCAGGAGAATCTATCCGGCGCGCGCGTCGTCAAAGCGTTCGTGCGCGGCGAGCACGAAAACGAGCGCTTCCGGGGCGCGAACGACGCGCTGATGGGCACCTCGATCCAGGCCATGCAGCTCAGCGTGGTCACCGCGCCGTTCATGGTCCTGGCGATCAATGCCGGTGTGGTCAGCGTGATCTGGCTCGGCGGCATCCAGACCATTCAGGGCAGCATGACGACGGGCGAAATCATCGCGTTCGTGAACTACCTGCGCCAGACGCTTATGTCGCTGATGATGGTCAGCATGCTCATGATGCGCATTTCGCGGGCGCAGGCGTCTGGAAAGCGTGTGGTCGGCGTGCTGACCAGCGAGCCGGAAGTTCAGGATCGCCCGGAGGCGCAGGCCGGATTCACCCCGCAGGGCCGGGTCACGTTCGAGCACGTCTCGTTTGGCTACAACGGCGGTGAGCCGATCTTGCAGGACGTCAGTTTCGTCGCGGAACCGGGCCAGACCGTCGCCCTGCTGGGCGCGACGGGATCCGGCAAATCGAGCCTGACGAACCTGATCCCGCGCTTCTATGACGTGAATTCGGGGGCCATCACCATTGACGGCGTAGACGTGCGCGACGTGCCCCAGGCCGAGCTGCGCGCCCACATCGGCGTCGCGCTGCAGGAAGCCGTGCTGTTTTCGGGCACCATCCGCGACAACATTCGCCAGGGGCGGCTCGATGCCAGCGAGCAAGACGTGATCGCGGCGGCGCAGGCGGCCCAGGCGCACGACTTCATCTCCGCCCTGCCGGAAGGGTACGACACGCAGTTAGGACAGCGCGGGGTGAACCTCTCCGGTGGGCAAAAGCAGCGCCTGTCGATTGCACGAGCGCTGATCCGAAAGCCTACGATCCTGATCCTGGACGACAGCACCAGCGCCGTAGACGTGGAAACCGAAAGCAAAATCCAGGCGGCGCTGGCCGAGATCATGCGGGGCCGGACGAGCTTCATCGTCGCCCAGCGCATCAGTACCGTGCTGACCGCCGATAAGATCCTGGTGTTGGACGATGGCCGCATCGTTGCGGAAGGCACGCACCACGATTTGATGGCGAGCAGCGAGGTTTACCGCGAGATTTACGAGTCGCAGCTTGGCGGCGGCACAGTCACATCCGACGAGGTTACGCATGTCAACGCCTAACACCTCTCAGCAGCGCTCCCAGCCCGAGATCAAACTCGGCCAGATGGTGCGGCACGGCGGGCCAGTCACCGGCGCAAAAGATACGCAGGGCACGCTGACCCGCCTGTGGCATTACCTCCAGCGGCAGCGCTGGACCCTGGTGGCCGTGATCCTGATGGTCGTGATCTCGACCGGGCTGAACCTGTTGGGGCCGTACCTGATGGGCGTCGCCATCGACGATTACATCCTCAAAGGGGACCGGGGCGGGCTGGCGCGCATCGTGCTGATCATGGTGGCGGCGTTTTTGGGCCTCTCCGTGGCGACGTGGGTCCAATCCGTGCTGATGGTGCGCGTGGCACAGCACACCGTGCGCGAACTGCGGCAGGACGTCTTCGCCAAGCTGCAAACCCTGTCGCTGCGCTACTTCGACCAGCGCCCGCACGGCGAGCTGATGAGCCGGTTGACCAACGACGTCGAAAACGTGAACACGGTGCTCAGCGAAAACGTGATCAGCTTCCTGACCAGCCTGCTCACCCTGATCGGCGTGGTCGCGCTGATGCTGGCGATCAACGTGCCGCTGGCGCTGCTCAGCATGATCATCCTACCCGGCATCACGGCGCTGACGCGTTACGTCGCCAAAAACAGCCGCCAGGGATTCCGCGACCAGCAGAGCGCGCTGGGCGACCTGGACGGCATCGTAGAGGAAACGATCAGCGGCGGCAGGGTCGTGCGCGCCTATGGCCGCGAGCAGGAAGTCATCGACCAGTTCGAGTCGGCCAACCGGCGGCTTCAGGCCGCCTCAATCCGCGCGCAGACCTACGCGGGTCTGCTCGGTCCCGGCGGCAACCTGATCAACAACCTCGGCTTCGTGATCGTGGCGAGCGCGGGCGGTTGGATGGCCATCGAAGGACACGCGACGGTCGGCATCATCGCCAGCTTCCTGACCTATGCCCAGCAGCTTCGCCGCCCCATCAACGAAGTCTCGAACCTGTTCAGTACGATCCAGTCGGCGCTGGCCGGGGCGGAGCGCGTCTTCGAGATCCTGGACGAAACGCCCGAGCTGGCCGACGAGCCGGGCGCGGTCCCGCTCGAAACGGTGCGCGGGCGGGTCGAATTCGAAGATGTGACGTTCGGCTACAATCCCGACATCGCCATCCTGAAACACGTCAGCCTGCGCGCGGAACCGGGCCAGACAATCGCGCTGGTCGGACCGACCGGCGCCGGAAAAACGACGCTCATCAACGTGATGTCGCGCTTCTACGACGTGGACGAGGGCCGCATCAAGATCGACGGAGTCGACATCCGCGACCTAAAAACGTCCGATCTGCGCCGCCAGTTGGGCATCGTGCTGCAAGACACGTACCTGTTCTCGGAACCGGTGATGGACAACATCCGCTACGGGCGGCTGGATGCGACGGACGACGAGGTGATCGCCGCCGCACGCATGGCAAACGCCGATCACTTCATCCGCCGCCTGCCCCACGGCTACGCGACCGTGCTGTCCGAACGCGCCGGAAATCTGAGCCAGGGCCAGCGCCAACTGCTCGCCATTGCGCGCGCGATCCTGGCGAATCCCGGCATCCTAATCCTGGACGAAGCGACGAGCAGCATCGACACGCGCACCGAGGTACAGATCCAGGAAGCCATGCTGCGGCTGATGCACGGGCGGACCAGTTTCGTGATCGCGCACCGCCTCAGCACCATCCGCGACGCGGACATGATCCTCGTCGTCCGCGACGGCGAGATCGTCGAGCGCGGCTCGCATCACGACCTGCTGGAACAGGCCGGGTTCTACTACCGCCTGTACATGAGCCAGTTCAAAGCGACAGACAAGATCCTGTTGAGTTCGTGAGGGCTGACAGCCGCCCATCACCCGATAAAGGAAGGGAACTGCCGTGGACATCAACGCCTACCTGGAACGCATCGGCTACCGGGGTGAGCGCCAGCCAACTCCGCAGACATTGTTCGCGTTGCAGCGGGCACATCTGACGGCGATCGCATACGAAAACCTGGACATCCACCTGGACCGATCGCTGGTGCTGGATCAAAGCGCCGTGTTCGACAAGATCGTGACCCGGCACCGAGGCGGCTGGTGCTACGAGATGAACGGGCTGTTCGCGTGGGCGCTGGGCGAACTGGGATTCGACGTCACGCTGCTGTCGAGCGCGGTCAACCGGGAAGCCATCGGAGATCGCGCCAAGAACAACCACCTGATCCTGCTGGTGCGGCTCGACCAGCCCTATCTCGTGGACGTCGGTTTTGGAAACGGGTTCGTGGAGCCGCTGCCGCTCCGCCCCGGTCAGTACCGGCAGGCGTATCTGACGTATGGGCTGGCGAACGGCGGGGAGCGCTGGCACTTCACCAACCACGTTTACGGCGGACCCGGCTATGACTTTACGCTGGAACCACACGCGCTGGACGACTTCGCCGCCAAAAGCCACGAACTGCAAACGTCGCCGGAATCGGGTTTCGTGCGCGTGGTGGTATGCCACCGCTTCACGGCGGCGGGCATGATCACGCTGCGGGGAGCCATCCTGCGCACCATCACCGAAGCGGGCGCGCAGGATGAGACGATCGAAGATGAAACGACGTACCGCCGCGTCCTGAGCGATCAGTTCGATCTGCACCTGCCGGACAACGACCTCGCCGTGCTATGGCAGATCGTGTGGCAGAAGCACCAGGAGTTTTTGCAGCAGCAGTCGTAAGGAAGCCGCGCCGCCATCAGTCTCGGCGGCACAGCGCCTCGACCGCGTCGATTTCGCGCGCAGGTCCGGCCAGGATCTCGTGTCCCGAGTCGGTGATCAGCACGCCGTCCTCGATGCGAATGCCGATTCCCTCGTCGGGCAGCAGGATGAACGGCTCGATCACCACCACGACCCCCGGCTCGAAGGGCTGCTCGCGGTCGTCCGCGTAGCGCCCGTTCGGATCGTGGATGCTCAGGCCAACCGGGTGGCCGCAGTTGCCATAGCTGTACTGCGCGAGGTCATAGCGCTTGAGCGTGTCATACACGGCCTGATGCGCTTCCAGCATGGTCGAGCCGGGTTTCATCGTGTCGATCGCCGCGTAGAGGGCTTCCAGCACAACCGCGTACAGGGCGCGCTGGCGCGGCGTGAAACGCCCGTTGGCCGGGAACGTCCGCGTGATGTCGGATGAGTAGCCGTTGTAGCTCACGCCGGAATCGATCAGCACCAGATCGCCGTCCTGGATCACGCGCTGGTTCGCCATGTAGTGCGGGATGGCCGCATTCGGGCCGCTGCCTACGATCACGCTGCTGGCGTAATGTTCGCTGCCCATCGATGTGACCGGCTCGCCTCTGACGCACACCTCGTAATCGAAGATCGCCTGTCCCAGCGCCTCCGTGGTGCCGGGCTTGAGCGCGCGCATGATCGACTCGAAAACCTCGGTGTGGATCTCGAACGCCCTGCGCAGACACTCGACTTCGAGCGCGTCTTTCACGAAGCGCATCTGGTGGATCTGGGACGCGATATTCTTGAGCTGCACCCAGTAAAAACGCTGCCGGATGCGCTCGATCAGGCTGAGATAGGACGTGAGCGGCTCGTTCAGGCGCGGCGCGTAGGGCGAGTTCAGCCACAGCGTATCCTGGTCCATCAGCACGACCGCCAGCATCGGCTCCAGCTGCCCCAGGTCGTACACGCGGTCCACGCCGGTCTGCTCGCGGATCGCGTCGAGCGACACGCTGACGCCATCCATAAAGGCTTCACGCGCGCCGGGTTCCGCCACGAACAGGATCTCGTGCACGCGCCGCCCGCGCATCAGTTCCGGCCCGGTGCGCGTCTCCAGCCGCTCGACCATGATGCCCTGCGGAGCCAGCAGCAGGTAAGCGTTACGATCGGCCAGCCCGGTCAGGTAGCGCAGGTTCCGGTCGTACAACGACGGATCGGGCGACAGCCCCGACGAATCGATCAGGATCAGGCCGGAGCCAATCCGATCCAGCAGCGCCCGCCGCCGGGCGATATAACGCGCCGTCCATTCCTCTTGACTTGCCATCATCTCTCCTAGAACCGCTGATGCTCGGTGCGTGCAATGATTTCATCTTGCAGCGCCTGACCGAGGTCGCAGAAGTAATCGCTGTATCCCGCCACGCGCACGATCAGGTCGCGGTACTGCTCGGGCTGGGCCTGCGCCGCGCGCAGCGTGTCCGCGTCCACCACGTTGAATTGGATATGGTGCCCGTCCAGCCGGAAGTACGTACGCACCACTTGCACCAACCCCTCCAGGCCTGCGTCGTCGGCCAGCAGGCTCGGCGTGAACTTCTGGTTGAGCAGCGTGCCGCCCGTGCGCGTGTGATCCATCTTGGCGGCGGATTTCAGCACGGCGGTCGGGCCGTTGCGGTCCGCGCCCTGCACCGGGGAAATGCCCTCCGAGACGGGCGTAAACGCGCGGCGACCGTCCGGCGTGGCGCCCAACACCGAGCCAAAGTAGATGTGGCAGGTGGTAGGCAGCAGGTCGATGTGGTACGTGCCGCCCTTCGTGTTGGGCCGCCCGTCGATGGCGTTGAAATAGGCGTCGAAAGTGCGGACCATCAGGCCGTCCGCATAGTCGTCGTCGTTGCCATAGCGCGGCGTCTTGTTGAGCAGTGTCAGCCGTTCGCGTTCGTGCCCGGCGAAGTCGTCCGCCAGCAGCGACAACATGCCGTCCATGGTCAGCGTTTGCTGGTCGAAGACGTGATACTTGAGCGCCGTCAGCGCGTCGGTGATCGTGCCCAGCCCGACGCCCTGAATGTACGTGACGTTGTAGCGCGCGCCGCCGTCGTGATAGTCCTTACCGCGCGCGATGCAGTCATCGATCAGCAGGGACAGGAATGGCGCGGGCAGGAACTCGGCATACAACCGCTCGATCACGTTATTGCCGCGAATCTTAATGTCGATGAAGTGATTCAACTGGCGCTCGAACGCAGCGAACAGATCCTCGAACGTGGCGAACGCGCGCGGATCGCCCGTCTCCAACCCGATCTGTTTGCCGGTGCGCGGATCGATGCCGTTGTTCAGCGTGATTTCGAGCACTTTGGGCAGGTTGAAGTAGCCCGACAGGTTATAGTTTTCCTTGCCAAATGCGCCGGTTTCGACGCACCCGCTCGTGCCGCCGCAGCGCGCGTCCACCAGCGACTTGCCCTGGCGGATCAATTCCTGCACCACCACATCGGTGTTGAAGATCGACGGCTGGCCGAACCCGGTGCGGATGATGCGCGCCGCCCGCTTGATGAAACGATCCGGGTTCTTTTTGCTCACCTGGATCGACGAACTGGGCTGAAGCAGGCGCATCTCCTCGATCACGTCCAGGATCAAGAACGTGACGTCGTTCACCGCGTCGGAGCCGTCCGGCCTGACGCCTCCCACGTTGATCTGCGCGAAATCGGTATAGGTGTTGCTCTCTTCCGCCGTCACGCCCACCTTCGGCGGCGCGGGCTGGTTGTTGAACTTGATCCAGAAACACTGCAGCAGTTCTTCGGCCTGCTCGCGGGTGAGCGTGCCGTCTTCCAGGCCCTGCCGGTAGAACGGATACAGGTGCTGGTCGAGCTTGCCGGGATTGAACGCGTCCCACGGATTCAGCTCGATTGTCACGCCCAGGTGCACAAACCAGTAGTATTGCAGCGCCTCCCAGAAGTCGCGCGGGGCGTGCGCCGGAACGTGCTCGCATACCGCTGCGATGCGTTCCAGTTCCGCGCGGCGCTGCTCGTCGGGCGCGGCGGCGGCCATCTGCCGGGCCAGTTCCGCGTACCGTTCCGCGAAGTGGATCACCGCCCCGGCAGCGATCCGCATTCCGCGAAGCTCCTCCTGCTTGTGGTACGCTTCCGCGTCGTTCAGAAAGTCGAGCGATTCCAGGCGGGCGTCGATATCCGCGATGAAATCCAGCATGCCCTTGTGGTAAATTTTGTCGTCCAGCACGGTATGGCCGGGCGAGCGCTGCTCCATGAACTCGGTGAAGATGCCCGCGTTGTAAGCGTCAAGCCAGTCGGGCGTCATCTCTCCCAAGATGCGCTCGCGCATGGTCTTGCCCTGCCAGAACGAGATGAACCGTTCCTCGTACAGCTTGTAGGTACTGGGGCTGACCTTGAACGAGATCTTCTCGCGGCTGTCGAGGATTTCCAGGTCCTTGAGCGAATGGCAGCACAGTTCGGGATATGTCGGCGTAGCTTTCGGCGCAGGGCCTTTTTCGCCCACGATCAGCTCGCCGTCGTTGATGCACAGTGCGCGATGCGCCAGCAGATATTCGAACGACAGCGCCCGCTCGACCGGGGCGGACATCCGCCCGGTGTGTTCCTCGTAAAAGCACGTCATCAGCTCGGCGCGCTCCGGCGACAGGGTCGGCACCGCGTCCAGGCTTTGCTGCCGCAGCTTGGCAACTCGGCTGCTCATTGCCATCCGGTTATCCTCCTATGGTCACGTTGAGACCGAATGTTTCCAGGAATTGTTTGATCGCTGCCATCTGGTCCGCAGATGGTTCTTGCGTTTCGGGCATGGGGTTCGACCGGCTCAGGCGGTCGTACTTCTCCGCGCCCAGCTTATGATAGGGGAGAATATTAACCTGCCGGACGTTCGGCAGGCTGCGCGCCAGCGTGCCAAGCTGGCGTAGGTTGTCTTCGTCGTCGTTGACGTGGGGGATGATCGGGACGCGCAGCACGACCGCGTGCCCGTGCTCGGCCAGCCGCTTCAGATTTTCAAGCACCAGCGCATTGGACGCACCAGTTACCTCGCGGTGGCGGCGCTCGTCCATCGACTTCAGGTCGTAGAGGAACAGGTCCACGTAGGGCCGCACGCGGTCGAGCGTTTCGGCGCTGGCATAGCCGCACGTATCCACGACCGTGTGCAGGTCGTGGGCCTTGCACGCGCGCAGCAAATCCAGCAGGAACTCGTCTTGCAGCAGCGGCTCCCCGCCGGAAAACGTCACACCGCCGCCCGACTGGTCATAAAACAACACGTCGCGCAGTACGTCGTCCATAACCTGCTCGACCGTCATCTCGCGCCCAACCATCTCGCGGGCGTCGGCCACACAGGCCGCCGTGCATGTTCCGCAGCGCGCGCAGATCTCGCGGTCGGTCACGAAGTCCGTGCCGTTCCACGTAATCGCGCTCTGCGGGCATTCCACCACGCACGCCCCGCAGCGGATGCACGCTTCGGCGCGCAGCAGAAGTTCGGGCCGGGGACGCTGGCTTTCGGGGTTATGGCACCACCAACAGCGTAGCCCGCAGCCCTTTAGAAAAACCGTCGTGCGAATACCGGGTCCATCGTGAAGCGAAAATTTCTGGATGTCGAAAACGATGCCGCTGCTCACGCCTGGTTTGACTCTCTCGATCTATGGCCGTGTCGAATACGGCTCCTATTCCACTCCGCGCAGGCGCGGATCGACCGCGTCGCGCAGCCCGTCGCCCAGGAAGTTAAAGGCAAACATCACCATAAACAGCGCCAGGGCCGGGAAAATCGCCTGGAAGGGATACGTCTGGATCTTCTGCGCCCCCTCGGAAATCATACCTCCCCAGCTCGGTCTGGGGGGATTCACGCCCAGGCCGATGAAGCTCAAAAACGCTTCGTAGGAGATATAGCTGGGAATGTTCAGCGTTTCCGTGACCACCAGCGGCCCGATGATGTTGGGCAGAATGTGATGCACGATGATCCAGCCGGTGCGCGCGCCGGTCGCCCGCGCCGCCTCCACGTAGGTCATTTCACGCACGCACAGCACCAGCCCGCGCGACAGGCGCGCCGTGCCCATCCACGACGTCAGGCCGATCCCGATGAAGATGAAAAACATGCCGCCCAGCGCCGCGTCGAGATCGCTCAACGCCCCGGCGAAAGTGCCCGACTCGGGTTTGGCGAACCGGAAAAACGCCATCAGCAGGATGATCAGCAGGTACGTCGGGAACGCATACATGATGTCCACGAGCCGCATCAACAGGTTATCGACCTTGCCGCCCATGTACCCGGCGGTCACGCCGACCAGCAGGCCCAGGCTCAGCGAGATCGCGGGGCCGATAAACGCCACGGCCAGCGATACCCGCGCCCCGTAAATGATCCGGCTGAGCAGGTCGCGCCCCAGCGCATCCGCGCCGAGCAAATAGTCGTCGTTGACCGTCACGTAGCCACCCTCGGAAACGGGCTTCATGTTCGGGAAGACGTGCGTCATCCACGAGTGTACCGCGTTGTTGTCGCGGAAGGAGGCCTCATCATAGCCTTTGGGCGCAAAGAACGGCGCGAAGATCGCCACAAAGACGTTGAGCACGATGATGATCGCGCCCAGCACAGCGGCACGGTTGCGCACCAACCGGCGCAGCGCATCCGCCGTCAGGCTGCGTCCCTGCTCACAGTCGCGCAGTTGGACGACGTTATCGGGTGCCGCCACGGGTTCCATCGGCTGGCCTTGAACCTGAGTTGTTGCCATAGCTTGGTCTCCGGTGTGGTGGCTCATGTGAAACGGATGCGGGGATCGATCCAGGCGTACACGACGTCAACGATCACGTTGGCGAGCACCAGGAAGATCGCCATCACCAAAATCGTGCCCATGATGACGGGATAGTCACGGCCCGTGATGCTGGTGACGAAGAACTTGCCCATGCCGGGAATCGCAAAAATCGTCTCGACGACAAACGTCCCGGCCATGAGGTAAGCCAGCATCGGCCCGATGACCGTGATCACGGGGATCATGCTGTTTTTCAGCACGTGGACCACCACAACACGCCGCTCTCTGAGACCCTTCGCGCGCGCCGTGCGGATGTAATCCTCGTGCATCACCTGCAGCATACTGGCCCGCGTCAGGCGCGCCAACACCGCCGACTGGCTGAATCCGAGGGCGAAGGTGGGCAGAATCATCTGCTTCGGCTCGCCCCACCCCGTCACCGGCAGCCAGCCCAGCAGCACGCCGAATACATATTGCAGCACCGGGGCCATAATGATCACGGGGACGGAAACGCCCAGCACCGCGATGCCCATCCCGGCGTAGTCGTACACCGTATTGCGCTTGAGACCGGCGATGACGCCCAGCGGGATACCGATGCACGCCGCGATCAGCACCCCCAACACGCCAAGCTGGGCGGAGATTGGCAGATTCTCCCGGAAGATGTCGTTCACCGGGCGGCTGACGGACTTGTACGACGGCCCGAAGTTCACCCATCGCAGCGTGGCATTGTCGTCAAACGGCAGGCTGATATTGATCAGGTATTCGTGATCGAGCGACTTCTGCTGCTGCCCGGTCATGACCACCGGGATCAGGATGTCCTTCATATACTCGACGTACTGCATCACCAGCGGATCGTCGAGGTTGTACTTTTCATTCAACTGCTCGATGGTGCTTTCGGGAAGCGCTTTTTCAGTACTAAAGGGTCCGCCCGGTACGGCGTGCATGAGAATAAAGGTGATCACCGTCACGACAAACAATACGAAGACCATCCACAGCACGCGCCGGGTGATAAACTCGCTCATCGCCTCTCCCGTAAACTTTTAACGGGGGCGTTCCGCGGAACGCCCCCTGTCTGAAAGACCGCGTGTGAGGGTCGGACTACTGGTTGAGATCCCACTTCCAGTACGCTTCGATGTGCGTCGTCGCGTAGGTGCGGGTCACATCGGGCTGGGTCAGCATCGCCGTGATCGGCCAGTACAGCGGCATAAGCGCGGCTTCGTCCACCACCATCAACTGCTCGGCCTGCGCATACAGCTCGCGGCGCTGTTCCGGGTCGGTCAGCAGCCGGGCTTCGTCCACAATCTGGTCGAATTCCGGGCTGTTCCAGTGGCCGTAATTGTAGAGTGAGTCGGAGCGCATCACATCGCGCAGGTAGTTATTGGCGTCGTTGTAGTCCGGGCACCAGCCTGCACGGTAGATCTGGCCCGCATCTTCTTCCAACGTGGACCAGTAGGTGGTCGTATCGAGCGCGGACAGTTCGACGCGAATGCCCAACGCTTCTTCCCACATCACCTGAAGGGCCTGCGCCGTGGCGCTGAGCAGTTCGGTGTTGCCGAACACCACCGTGATCGCGGGCAGATCGTCCGCCGACTCCAGGCCCAGGTCCGCCAGACCGAGCGCCAGCTCCTGCTGGGCCATCTCGGGATCGAACGCGATGCCCAGGTCAGGGTTATCTTCCAGAGTTGGGGCCAGCGAAATGCTGGGCGGGGTGAACCAGCGCGCAGGGATCTCGCCGCCCTTGGTCACGAAGTCGATCAGGCTCTGGCGGTCCACCGCGTAGCTGAACGCACGGCGAATGTGCACGTTGTCGAACGGCGGTTTTTCGGTGTTGAAGCCCCACGCCTGCGAGCACAGGTCGGGCACGATCGATAGTTCGCTGCTCAGCGTCGAATCGGCGCGAATGCGGTCCAGGTCGGTCGCGGGCGCGTAAATCACGTCCATGCCACCCGCCTCGAATTCACGAAGCTGCACCGATTCGTCCATGAAACGGATGGTGAGTTCGTCCACGTTCGCCTGCCCGATGCCTTCGGACCCCGGCCAGAACGGATTCTTCACGAAGGTGATGCTCTCGTCGTGCGACCATTCCTTGAGCGCGAACGGGCCATAGGTGGCGATGTTTTCCGGCTCGGTCCAGACGTCGCCGCTTTCCTCAATCGCCCACGCCGGGACGGGGCGCGCCGTGCCCAGGCCGTAGATGCCCAGCACGTATCCGACCGCTTCCGGTGCGGTGACCTCGAACGTATAGTCGTCCACTGCCTTGAGGCCGAGCGCGTCAGCGCTGCCTTCACCTGCGTTAAATTCGGCTGCACCCGTGATATAAGGAGCCATCATGTACGCGCCGGGGGCTGCCGTTACGGGGTCAAGCGCGCGCGTCCAACCGAAGACGAAGTCAGCCGCCGTCACATAGCGCGGCGCGCCGCTGTCGTCCGTCAGGGCTTCGACTTCGCCGCTGTCGGCGTTATAGCGCACCCACGGGACCTGCTCCAGCAGGTGGAAGGTATACGTCTTTCCATCTTCCGACACGTCGTAGCTGGACGCCATCGCCAGCTCGACATCGCGGGATTCTTCATTTTGCCAGGTCAAGCCTGGGAAAAGCTGGGTGATCAGGGTCATGTCGCGCTGATCGATCCCCAACTGCGGATCGATGCTGTGGGGATCGCCCACCCCATAGGCCGTGACGAGCGATTTGCCGTCGCCTTGCGCAGAGGTAACACCTGCGAAGGTTGGCAAGACGAGCACCATGACCAACACGAGCACGGTAAGGCGGCGTACGGTTTTCACAAGGATATCCTTTCACTAAGCGCATCTGAACCAAAAGGTCAGGAGATTGCAGTCTAGTGCTGGTGTTCCGTTTTTTGATGTGTTGGTGCTCGCCGCCGTTGGTGACTTCTATGAGTGCATGGGTGTCGGGGCTTTAGCTCAAAACAGGCTGAAGGCAGGCCGGAGCGCCGCCTGCCAGAGATAACTTAAAGCCAGTATACTTGGATTTCCCCGCATGGTGCTTGGCAAGAGTCTCCAAGTTTTTGGAGACTTGCCGCGCGCAGTGCTGTAGCGTGCATCGACGCATGATATGCTAAAAAGACGACCGCCTACACATCCGCTTGGAACCAACCAGACCAGCCGCGAGATGGGTGAACACGGGGCCTCACATGAGTGCAAACGAATTTGGGGATTTACTGACTCAGGGACTCAAAAGTATTGCTGCTTTAGAGAAAAAAGACCTGACAGTTTTACAGCAAGAACTTGGGCACGAAATCGGCACCAGCGTATGGACCATCTATAAGTGGCGCAAGGGCGCGTCGCTGCCTACGGATGCGCGCACGATCCGCCTGCTCGCGTCGGCGTGTGTCACGCGCGGGCGCATGGATTACAACTGGGTGACGCGCTTCCTCAAACCGGTCACCCATTCGATCACGCCGGACCTGATCGAAGAACTGTGTCCCGGCGCGGCCAGCAAGTCGTCCGTGACGCACAACCTGCCGCGCCGCCAGCATCGTAAGCTGATCGGGCGCGAAACCGAGCTGGAAGACCTCAAGGCGTTCCTTTCGCCGCGCCACCGCGTCGGCGTCGTGTGTATCAGCGGCGGCGGCGGGGTCGGCAAGACGGCGCTGGCGCTCGAAATCGCGCATCACTATTACGAGGAAAACGCCAACCTGCCGCCCGACGAACGCTTCGACGCGATCGTGTGGGTGACGGCAAAAAACGTCGAGCTGCTGCCCACCGGGCCGGTGCGCCGCCAACCCACCTTCACCGATCTCGACGGCGTCTACCGCGCGATCGCGGAACTGCTGGACGTGCCCGCGCTCTTTCGCACGGCGACCCAGGCCGAAAAGAACATCATCGCCATGCGCCTGCTGGGCGAAAAGCGCGTCCTGCTGATGTTCGACAACCTCGAAGACGTAGACGACCAGGAATTTATGGTCTTCCTGCGCGATCTGCCCGCGCCCAGCAAGGCGATCATCACTACGCGCCACCGCATCGACGTGGCCGTGCCGATCCACCTGCACGCGCTCGATCACACCCAGGCGTGCGAGCTGGTGCTGTTGGAATGCGAGCGCAACTGCCTTCACATGACCGACGAACAGATCGGGCAGCTTTTGCAGCGCACGGGCGGCCTGCCCCTGGCGATCATCCGCACCATCGGGCGCATGGCGTGGCGCGGCAGCAGCATCGAGACCGAGCTGCTGCACCTCAGCGACCCCGACAACGACGCCTACGATTTCTGCTTTGGCAAGACGATCGCCCTGATCAAGCCCGGCGACGCCTACGACCTGTTCCTGATCCTGGCGATCTTCGCCGCCCATGCGCGCCGGGACGCGCTCGGCTTCATCGCGGGGTTCGAGGACAACGTCGCGCGCCGTGACGAAGCGCTGAGCGACCTCGAAGTGCTTTCGCTGTGCACCCGCGACAAAGATCGCTTCGACCTGGAGCCGATGACGCGCACGCACGCGCTGGCCGAGCTGCGATCCGCGCCCGACCTCGAACAAAACGCGCGCGAGCGCTGGGTGCAGTGGTATCTCCAGTTCACGCAGTTCTACGGCGGGATCGACTGGCAGGAGTGGCACTCCCGCTATGACGTGCTGGAAGAAGAATGGAGCAACGTGCTGGCCGTCGCGCAGTGGTGCATGGAAGCGCGCCGCTACAGCGACGTGCTGGCGCTGTGGCAAAACGTGCGCGACTTCACGCACATCTACGGCTATTGGAGCGACCGCCTGGATCTGCTCACCTGGATTACGACCGAGGCGCAAAACCGGCGCGATTGGGCGACCGTCGTGGAGGCGCTGAACGAGCGAGGATTCACGCTGACCATTACCGGTGTCCCTGCCCGGCTGACCGAAGCCGAAACCCTGCTCCAGCACGCATGGTCCCTGCGCGATCATGCCGCCACCGCCAAACCCGCGCGCACCGCCGCCCTGATCGGCTCGCTGGCGACACGCCAGACGAAATATACCGAGGCGCACTACTGGTTCGACACGTCCGAGTCGCTGCTGCTGGCTGCCGAGATTGACGAAACACAGCGCGCGCGTGAGCTGACGTCCACACTGTTCGACCTGGGGGAAACCTGGCAGATCATGGGCGATTACGACCGCGCCGAACAGGTCTTTCAGGAAATGCTCGCCCAAGCCCAGACGTGCGGCTGGCAGCGCGGGCTGCTTTACGGCCAGAACTGGCTGGCGCACACCCACATTTTGCAGGGCCATCTGGCGCTCGCGGAACAGCTACTCAATCAAGGTTGGCCCCCGGCGCTGCGAAACAAGGAAAAACGGCTGATTGCGATGTACCGGCGCACCTTCGCGTACCTGTACCAGCAGCGAAACGACGCCGCCGAAGCCTATACCTGGGCAGCCGAAGCGCTCGATAACTTCGAACGGCTGGGCATGTCGTCGGAAACCAGCGAGATGCAAAAGCTGCTCGAAAATCTGATCGTATTGCGTGAGCAAGCCAATTCACCGGACTCCGTCCGCACCTACCAGAATTGAGGTAACTGCTTCATGTCGAGTTCAAGGCAGGCGTTCCCAATTGAAGCATGGGCAAGTCTGTATCACCCGTCCGACGCGCAGCTTTCGCCGGACGGCCAGCACGTCGCGTTCGTCTATGGTCCGCATTACATGGCCGACCAGGATACGCCCGTGCACAAAGAGATCCACCTGATCGACACGGCCACCGGCTGCCAGAAGCGCTTCACGACCGGGCTCGACTGCACCCACATCGCCCCGCGCTGGTCCCCGGACAGCCGCCGCCTTGTCTTCCTTTCGAACCGGGCGAGCAAAGACGACATGCAGCTTTACGTGATGGACATCGACGGCGGCGAAGCCCAACCTCTGACCGATCTGCGCGGCAAGCCGCACGATCCCGCGTGGTCATCCTCCGGCGACGCAATCCTGTTTCTGTACGATGGCGCGCCGGATGCAGAACCGCCCGCACCAACCGATCCGATCGTGATGGATGCCAACCCGTGCTTCGACCGTGTATGGCGCTGCGACGTAGCAAGCCGCAGCCTCACCGCGCTGACTCCGGCCACGACGCACATTTTTGAATACGCGCTGTCGCCGGACGGCACGACGCTGGCCGTGCTGGCCGCTGCGCACCCCAACCCGATGGAAGGCTGGTACGCCGCCCAGTTGTATACCGTCGATGTCGCGTCGCAGGCGATGCGGCAGGTGTGCGCGATCGAGCATCAGGCGGGCAGGCTTACGTGGTCGCCGGACGGTACGCAGATCGGCTTTGTTTCCGGCGTGATGAGCGACGAGGGCAACGTTTCCGGCGATGTATTCGCCATCCCTGCTGCGGGCGGACAGCCGCGCCGCCTGACGCCGGACCTCGACCACAGCATCACCTGGATCGAATGGCGCGCGGAGGGCATCCTCTACGGCGGACGCCTGATCGACCGTTCCGTAATCGGGCAGATCGATCCGCAAAACGCCACGCGAACCATCATCGCGTCCGGTGAATACGGCATCAACGGGACCGGCGCGCAGCAGATCAGCGCAGCGCGCGGCGGGCAGTTCGCCACGGTCCGCGCCAGCTTCACCGAGCCGCCGGACATTTACCTCGGCTCGCTCACCGACGGCGGCGGCTGGCGTAAGCTCTCCGATCTACCCGTCGATTGGGAGGCGTTTCCGCCGCTTCGCGTCGAAAGCCGCCATTGGACGCATCCCGACGGCGCGCCCGTGCAGGGCTTCCTGATTTACCCGCCGGACTACACGCCCGACCGCCGCTATCCGCTGTTCGTACACGTGCACGGCGGGCCGTCGTGGTGCTACGTGCCCGATTACTATCTCGCCTGGGAGCGGCTGCTCATTTCGCGCGGATGCCTCGTGCTGATGCCCAATCCGCGCGGGAGCTGGGGACGCGGCCCGGCCTATCAGGCGGCAAACGTGGGCGACCTGGGCGGCGGCGACTGGCAGGACATTTATGCCGGGATCGATCCACTGATCGATGAGGGATTGGCCGATCCTGACCGCATCGCGGTGGGCGGCTGGAGCTATGGCGGCTACCTGACCACCTGGGCCGTCACCCAAACCGACCGGTTCCGCTGCGCCATCGCGGGGGCCTGCATCACCAACTACGTGTCGAACTACGGGGTCGTCAGCAACCGCGAGTGGCAAACGACGATGTTTGGCTCGATGGTGTACGACGCGATGGACCTGCACCGCTCGCGCTCACCGATCTCGTATACGGAGCGCGTCAAAACGCCGACCCTGATGGTGCACGGCCTCGAAGATAAGGTCGCGCCGCCGACGCAGCCCATCGAGTTTTACACCGCGCTGCGTTACCATCAGGTTCCGGCAGAATTGGTGTTTTATCCGCGCGAGCCGCACGGCTTCAGGGAGCGCCCCCACCAGATCGACCTGATGCAGCGCATCGCCGCCTGGGTCGATCGCTACCTGTTGGCCGAGTAATTCCATCCGGGCCGGTTGGGTCTGGAATCA
The DNA here is from genome assembly GCF_036822615.1 of Aggregatilinea sp. NCBI lineage: Bacteria > Bacillati > Chloroflexota > Anaerolineae > Aggregatilineales > Aggregatilineaceae > Aggregatilinea > Aggregatilinea sp. Next base: position 66,454 of record NZ_DAISHJ010000011.1, read on the forward strand.
AAGCGCCTGCTGTCCCGTTCAATAGACAGCAGGCGCTTTTGGTCTCCACAGCGGGATGAACAGGTCGGTTAGTGCTGCGTGGCGCGAATCGCCGTGGGGCGCAGTACCGGCTGGCGGGGACGCAGCGCGGCCACCAGCACGATCGCCATCACAGCCAGCGCGGCCCCGGTCCCGAAGGTCAGCGGCGCGCCCACCGCGCCGATCGCTGCGCCGCCTGTGGCGCAGCCCACCACACCGCCGATCCAGGGAGTCGCTGAGTACGCGGCGACGGCGGTGCTCATCTGGCGCGAGGGAACCATCTCGGCCACCAGCGCGGACCCGGCGGCCATGCCTGCCCCCATCAGCGTGCACAAAATCTGCGACAGCCAGAAGTGCCACAACTGCGTGGAGAACGCCAGCATTCCCACACCGACCACGGCGCACAGGTACGCGCCTTGCAGCACTGAATGCCGCCCCCAGCGATCCGACAGCCAGCCCATCAGCAGCGGCACGGGCAGGCTCGCCGCCCCGCTGATCGCCACAGTGCTGGTCACCGCCGCGGAATCGAACGCCAGCGAATCCATCAGCAGCGGCTTGCCCATCACGGCGATGAAGTTAGCGATGTTCACCAGCACCGCCGCGCCCATCAACAGGAACAAACGCGGGCTGCCGGTAGCCACCATTTCCATCGTCTGCGTCTTCACAAACGGCGCCGCGCCGGTCCGTCCATCTTCCAGGCGCAGCGCGAGCAGCGCGGGCAGCACCGCCACCCCGGCAAACACGATACACACCGCCTCGAAGCCCCAGCGATCGTCCAACGGCCCGGCAATCACGCCGCTGATCAACTGGCCGAGCGCCGGGCCTGCGCCGAGGATGCCGAATGTGCGCCCAAGCTGGCGTTTGTCGGCGGCCATCGCCGCGAGAATCGAGGCCATGGCGATCTGAAGCCCGGCCATGAACCACGTCACAGTCACGAACACGCCCAGCAGCGGAGCCGTTTTCGCCTGCCCGACCAGCAGCAGCATCGGGACATTCACCAGTGCGCCGACTGCGATAAAGATCCGGCGGCGGTGAAACCGGCTGGAGAGCGTACCGGAGATCACGGTCCCGATCGCCAGCGCCGCGAATGCCGCAGCAAGATAGATCCCGGCCAACGTGGAGTCGGCCCCCAGGCGGGTTGCCCGGATCGGGATCAGCGGCAGCAGCGCGTTGCCCACTGAAAACACGGCTACGTTGCAGAATAACAGGGAGAGCAGTTGCTTATGTGACATCGATTCCTCTTGGCTTCTACCCGACATGGACGTGGGTGCGATGTGGGAACCTGGACGAGTGTCCGGTTTCGAGTTAGCTCAGTGTTATGATAAGGCTGAATCCCCGTAAAGTGGGCGGATTCACGCCCTCCCCCCTCCCTGATCCCTCCCTTTTGAGTGGTGATCGCCCACCCGTTTGGCGGTAGCCTATAAAACGTCCGCCGCAGTTCCAACCCAGGCATTATGGGCGGGCACACCGACCAACAGGAGAGAAGCGCATGGCTATCGGAACGCAGGAATTCGCAGCGGTCAGAATGGCAATCCGGCAGGCAACTGAAGCGGATGCAAAGAAGCTCAGCATCTATTTCTCCCAAATCGCCATGGAGCCGGGCAACAATACCGGGGTTCGGGACGGAATCTTCCCGCTCACCGTCGCCGCACAGCGCAAAATGATCCAGCGCTATAAAGAGCAGGAAAACTCGGTGCTGATTATTGCAGAAGCGGACGGTAAGATTCTCGGGGTCGCCGGGCTGGAAGGCGGAAACACCCTCTTCAACCGCCACTCTACCCTGCTGCATCTCAACGTGCGGCGCGGCTATCGCGGGGCAGGCATCGGCAGCGCCCTGTTGGACGTAGCGCTGGATTGGGCCAGACGGCAGCCGATGATCCGGCGCGTGGAGCTGGAGGTGCTCGCACGTAATACCGGCGCGATCCGTCTGTACGAGCGCATGGGCTTCGTCAGCGAAGGCTACCGCCACCTGGCCTACCAACTCCCGGAGGAAGGCGACAATGTCTACGTCGATTCGTTGGAAATGGCCTACTACCTTTGAACCCTGCCCTACTCCCACCTTATCCAAACCATCAAGCGCCGGATCCCTGTGTACCGGCGCTTTTGATTCTCGACGCCGCGTGAGCAATACCGATCACCCGGATCAAAAAAGCAGGCTCGCACAAATGCAAGCCTGCTTCGGGAGCAGCAAACAGTACGGTTAGAGGTGCAGCCGGATGTTATATGCACCTGCGTGTTCGGAGCGCACCGCCCGGCTCCGGTGATACTGGGCCAACACCGCCCGTTCGCGGCGGCGGTGAAGCCAATCCCGCACCACGCTCAGAACGCGAAAACGAGGCTCGGCAATAACGATACTTTGCGTGGTCCTGATTGTGCTGCGAGTGACCATGATGTCCTCCGCCGGTTATGCCGCCGCGACGCCCAACGAAAAGAGGGCCACAGCGCTCCCACGGTCGATACAGTCAGGATAGCCGCTTATGTGGGCCGCGTCACCAGTCCGAAAGAAGGGATTCAGGAGGGATTAGAGCCGCCGAGGAGGGGAATTCGACTCCGCGCGGATCAAACGAGCGTCATGCGAGACACGCTGTCTTTGTTGTAAGCGCCGATCGCCTCGGTGATCGCCTGTTCGAGCGTCATGCCGCGACCTATGTCCCACGCCGCCTGAAACGCGTCCTCGCCCAGACGTGCCCGCGTTGCATCGATCGTAATCGACACCTCCAGGCGATCGACGGGGAAAAGGTGGATGCTGGCGTTATCCAACATCGCCTCGCTCGCGCCCAGCAGGCGCGCGGCCCGTTCGGGACTGCCGCGTTTTTCGTAGATAGCCGCCATGCCCGCCAGCGAATGCGCCACCCGCTCGCCCCGGCTCAACTTCAGTTCACCCAGGATCGCCGCCCTGAAGTTCTGCTCCGCGCCTTTCAAGTCGTCCAGGCGCAGCGCGGTCCAGGCGATGTTCCGCGCCGTCGTGCTGATGCCCCACTCGTTGCCCAGTGCCTTGAAAGCAGCCATCCCGTTCTGGTAGTGGCTGGCGGCGCGGGGGAAATCGCGGCGCATACGTGCCGTCTCGCCCAACGCGTTTTGCGTCCACCCGATGCCGAACCGGTCGCCTGCCGCCTCAAAACAGCGCAGCGCCTCGACGTAACACGGCTCGATCAGATCGTCGCGCCCGGCGCGCACGTGATTCAGGCCCAGGAACCCCGATGCCCAGCCCATCTGCTGCCAGTCACCGCTGGCGCAGGCCAAATCGACCGCTTCTTCGAGCATGCCCCGCGCGGCATCGGGATCGCCCTGGTTCGAGGCCAACCGCCCCGCCAGCATCGTCAATACCTTCGAGCGCAGCGCGGGCGGCGCGTCTGGATTCTTGGTCAGTGCCAGCGTGCAGCGCTGCCGTCCTTCCGCCGCATGATTCCGCAGAAACCAGAACCAGCCCAGCCGCCCCGCCAGTTCCAGTCCGAGCAGCGGCGCACGATCCGCCAGCGCCCAATCCAGCGCGGCGCGCAGGTTGTCGTGCTCCACTTCCAGCCGCCGGAGCCACTCGATCTGCCGGGCGGAGTGCAGCTCGCGGTCGGCCTGCTGCGCCTGCGCCAGAAAATACTCCGCGTGCCGCCTGCGTGTCGCCCGGCCCTCACCGCCCTGCTCCAACCGTTCTTTGGCAAAGTCGCGGATGGTTTGCAGCATGGTGAAACGGGGATCGCCGTCGGGCGCGGGCATACGGCGAATCAGGCTTTTGTCGCACAGTGACTCGATCCCGGCCAGGAGATCGAGATCCCCTGTCTGGCATACTGCCTCGATCGCGTCCAGCGAGCAGCCGCCACGAAACACCGCCAACTGGCAGAACAACGCCTGCTCCGGCGGGTCGAGCAGCACATAGCTCCAGTCAATCGTATTGTGAAGCGTCTGCTGGCGCGCCGGGAGGTCCAATGCGCTGCTGACCAGCACACCGGGGTGGCTGTCGATCCGGTTGAGCAGCGCCTGCGGCTCGAACAGCTTGATCCGGGCCGCGGCCAGCTCGATCGCCAGCGGCAGGCCATCCAGTCGGCGGCAAATCTGGACCACCGCCGACGCGTTGTCATCCGTAAGCTGGAAGGATGCACTCGCCGTCTGTGCTCGCTGCACAAACAGCGCGATCGCCTCGTTTTTCAGCAGCCGCGAGGAGGACTGTTCGGACGGATCGGGCAGCGCCAGCGGCGGCACGGAATATTCCTGCTCGCCATAGAGGTGCAGCGTTTCGCGGCTGGTCACCAGCGCCTTCAGGCCCGGCGCAGTCGTGAGCAGTTTCAGCACGAGTGGCGCGGCTTCGAGCAGATGCTCGAAATTGTCGAGCAGCAGCAGCGTCCGGTTGTCTTTGAGCGTGCGTTGGAGCGCCTGTGGCAGCGATTCGTCTTCGGTTTCGCTCACGTCCAGCGCCTCAGCTATTGCTTTGGCGACATGCAAGGAATCGCGCAGAGACGAGAGCGCGATGAAAAACACGCCGTCCGGGAAATCGCCCAGGCACTCAGCCGCAACTTGCAGCGCCAACCGCGATTTGCCGGTCCCGCCGGGGCCGGTCAGGGTCAACAGGCGGCTGGCCGCCAGCAAGCGCTTGACTTCCGAGATCTCGTGGTCGCGCCCAATAAACGGCGTCACCAGAGCGGGCAGATTATGCCGTGTCGGGCGGATAAAATCCGCCTCATTTTCTTGGGAGGATTCGTCAGGCTCCAGGAGTTTGAGCGCCTGCGCGCGGGCGACGGCCTCGGCGCGCGTCGAAACGCCCAGCTTGTTGTAGATCTGGCGCGCATACCATTTGACCGTGGTTACGGACAGCGTCAAACGCTGCGCGATCTCACGATTCGAAAGCCGCTGGTACAGCAGGCGCAGAATCTCGATCTCGCGTTCGGTCAGGGGATTGAGCAGTGTCGGCTGACGGAGGTCGTCCAAGAAGCAGCTACCCGTACTCGCCCGGCGGAAATCAATCAATCCGAGCCATCAAGCGTGGTCATGGTTCGGATAAGACCTATCTTACCATTGTTTTCCGAGGATTCAGAATCAGGCCGCTGCCAAAGCCGGAGTCGTCCGCCCGCTACCCCTTTACCGCACCCGACGCGATGCCCTGGATAAAATGCCGCTGGAACAGGAAATAGAGTACCAGCACCGGCAGCGAAACGATGGTCGAAGCGGCAGCCATCACCGGGACGTTCGATGAATACTGCCCGCGCAGCAGCGCCAACCCGACCGGCAGCGTGCGGTGGGCGCTATCGCCCAGCACGAGCACCAGGAAAAACTCGTTCCACGTCCACATGAAGATCAACACCACCAGCGACATCAGCGCCGGACCGGACAGCGGCAGCAAAATCCGCCACAGCACGTTGCGCGGCGAAAACGGCGACGTGGTGCAGCCATCGACCACCGCCGCATCGACCAGATCGCGTGGGATGCCCTTGAAGTGGGCGCGCATCCAGAACGTGCCGAACGAAAAGCTCAGCGCGATCTGTGGCAGAATCAGCGCGTAGTATGAGTTCCGCAGGTGAAGCTGGTCCATCAGGTGCCAGACGGAGATGATCACCGCCTCGTGCGGCGCCATCAGCCCCAGGATAATCACCAGCAGCAGCAAATTCTGGCCGGGGAACGACATCATGCCGAACGCATACCCGGACAGCATCGAGAGAATCAGCGAGACCAGCACGACCGGAACGACCACAACGAGGCTGTTGATGAAAAAGTCCCCGAAACGCGCGCCCTGCCAGGCGTCCGAATAGTTGCTCCACAGCCAGCTTTCCGGCAGCGTGAACAACCCGCCCGAAAGCTCGGTCCGCCCCTTGAGCGAGGTCAGCAAATTTCCGGCAAAGGGCATCACGGCCACGAACAAAAACACGGTAAGGATGCCATAGGTCAACAACTGCTGGCTGCGGCTAGCTCGCATTTTCAGCCCCTTCTTGCCGTGACTGCAGGTAAAACACCGTGGCCGATACGCTGACGATGATCACGGTCATCACAAATGCCATCGCGGACGCGTAGCCCGCGTGGTGATACTCGAACGCTTCCTCGTAAATCAACATGCTGACCACTTCCGTCTTTCGCCCCGGGCCGCCCCGCGTCAACACAAACACGAGATCGAAGACGCGCAGCGCGGCGATGAAAGTCAGCACGAACGCGACGAGCATCTGCTGTTGGAGGCCCGGCAGAGTTACGTAGCGGAACTGGTGCCACGCATTCGCCCCGTCTACTTTGGCCGCTTCGTACAGGTCTTCCGAAATGGACTGCACCCCGGCGATGAACAGCACCATGCACAGGCCGTATTCGACCCACGTCCCGACCAGCCCGGCGGCATACGGCGCCCATACGAAATCGCCCAGCCACGGCTTGACGGCGCTGCTCAGGCCGACATCGGTCAAAAATTGGTTGACCGGGCCGCGATAGTCGAACATCCAGCGCCAGATGATCCCGACGACGACGGCGCTCATCACCTGGGGAATGAATAACCCGGTGCGGAAAATCACCATGCCCCTGAGCTTGCTGCGCGTCATCAGCGAGGTAAGGAACAGGCCCAGCATAATCGGCAGGATGGTATAGAAGATCACGAAAAACGCGTTGTTGCCCAGAGCGTTCCAGAAGTTTTCGTCTTCGAACAGCCGCCGGTAGTTCGCCAGCCCAACGTACGTGGGCGCGCTGAAGCCGGTCCACTCGGTCAGGCTGTAGCGCACCGTGTTGCCGATCGGCAGCAGCACAAACACGGAGTAAATTAGAAGGCCGGGCAGGATGTAGAGGTAAGCATAGTGGAAACGCTCGTAGGGGCGGCTGTGGCGCGCCGTACTTTCGGCCAAACGCGCGTAGAAGCGCTCGATCACATCTCACCTTCCTGGTGTGGGCCACAGGCGGCAGAAACAGGATGAGGGGATGGCAGCAGCCACCCCCTCGGAATACTATACTGCATTGAGCCCGCGAAGCGCGCTACTCGGAAACGTAATCCGCTTCCACGTCCGAAACAAACTGCTCCGGAGAAACCGCCTCACCCATCAATTCCTGGATGTTCGCGTCGATGTTCGGAGCCGTCCAGTCCAGCCAGTGACCGACCGCGTTCGCGCCGCTCACCGCCGACCACACGTTGAACATATCCGCCGTCAGCGTGCCTTCGGTCAGCAGGCTGGTATCGATCGCGGTCGCAGGGAAGAAACCGCGCTCGAACAGCAGCTCCGCCGCGCGCGGGCCGGTGATGAGGTCGATGTATTCCGCCGCGAGATCGGCATGTTCGCTGCCCGCGCGGATGCCGTAAGCCAGCCCAACGCCGCCGGGCACAATCGCCGGAACGCCCGCTTCATCCGACGGGAACGGGAAGAACCCGATCGGCTCCTCGCCAACCTCTTCGACGATCGTGCCGGTCATCCAGTTGCCAGTGATCCACATCGCGGCGTTCCCGGCCAGGAATTCGCTGGTGGTCGTATCGTAGTCCAGGCCCGCGAAACCGGGTGTAAAGTAGTCCTTGCCCACCCAATCGACCAGCTTCTGCGCGGCCTGAAGGTTGGCCTCCGTGTCGAACGTGCCGCCTTCGAGACGGTACATGAACGCGTCCAGCTCGTCGAGCATAGTATACACACCCTGGAGCACGCTGAATTCATGGATCGCGGGCCACCCGTCCAGGCTGCCAAATGCGATGGGCGTAACGCCATCCGCAACCAGCGTATCCATCAGGGCTTCCATCTCGTCGAGGGTCTGGGGGATCTCAAGGCCGTACTGCTCGAAGATGTCGCGGTGATAGTACACGCCGACCACTTCCGCCGTGTTCGACACGCCGTAGAGATTGCCCACGCCGAACTGCGTGCCATCTTCGCTGAAGCTGTTGCGGCTGTGCAGCCCTTCCGCATAGCGGCTCCACCAATCGTACTGATCCGCATAATCGTTCAGCGGCAGCAGCAGACCAGCCTGCACCAACGCGCCCATGCCGGTGTAGCCCTGGTTGATCATCGCAACGTCGGGGCCGGAGTCGCTCGACAGTTCGAGCGGCAGAATGTCGGTCAGATCGTCGGTAGCGTACACTTCCCGCTGGATGGTCACGCCAGGATGCGCCGCTTCAAACTCGGCGTTGAGGGTCTCGATCATTTCCTGTTCGGCATCACGGACCCAGTTGTCCCAGACGACCAGGGTGACCTCCTCGTCCTGCGCGGCAGCCGGAAGCGCTGGAATAATCAGCGCAACAATCAGGATAAGGATCAAACTGTGCTTGAGCTTCATGAGCTTTTATATCCCTTCACTCATTTGCAAACCACAGAGCAAGCGTGGAGCATGACAATACTATACAACAATACCCTCGATTGCTAGGGAGCATTCGTGTCAGGCAATCAGATGTATGGAAAAACGATAGGGTTATACTGTCGCGCCGGGGAAATTATTCATTTGAGACTGCGCATCACAACGGATCGCCCAACTGTCCCGTGCGGTATAAGCGCACGGGGCAGCGGCAAAACAGTATCAAAGATGCGAAGCCTTAGGCGCTTCCTGCCACCGTCGATCTTTCCGCTCGCACGGAGTGTTAAGCACAAAACAATCGAGGGGGCGGCTACCCCCCATCAATCGGCGACGCAGGCCCGTGACTCGCACGCGCGAAGGCTCCATCGCTCGACTCATTGCGCCGCGTATTGTCGCGACTGTCATACGTACAATCGGGCGCACCGTTCGCCTGGAACGTATAGGACTTGCTCAGCCGCCGCTCAATCACGAGTTCAGCGATCAGGTCATCAAGTGCGATCGTGTCGGGTAACGCCAGGCGTTCGGCAAGGTCGTCATACCGAAGAGGGTGCCCATTCCGCTGGATAAGCACGATAATTTGCTGCTTCAGCTTTTCTCGTTCAGTTTTCACCGTAATCCCTCACCACTCAGTTATAGATGAACTTATGCTGCACATGCGCTCAGGATCACCATTCCATGCATTCGCTGCGGGCAACGGGCGCTGGCCGCCAGACACGGCACCCCGAACAAGGGCAATATGAGGATGCACATGCCCGTTCGCCGCATCGCCTCATTGGCTAACCAGCAGGAGAAGAAATTGATTGCAGAAAAAGAACGACACAGTGTATGAGTACATGTGTTGTTTATTATTATAGCACATAATTTGATCGCTTATAAATCTGAGCGAGGAAATACGTCGTTATTCGTAGCGATTCCCTTCACAGAGCAAGCCACAACAGCACGTTGAATCAGCAGGTCGCCGGAGAGCGCCACCCTGCTACCATAACCGACTGATACCACTCTCTGAAGTGAGTTATCGCACAACAAGAAAATGGGTACACGATCGATGATGGTGCACCCGGCACACTTCCGGGCTATTCCGCTCTACGCGCCTCAGTGACTTGGTGCAGACACATCACGCGCTCTGGGCGGCGCTGGCTCATGAAACACACATCCAGGGCACCACGGCGTGCCCAACGCAGGCAGGATCCAGCGATCCAGGCCCCACCACCCCGTAAGTCACCAGGCGAGCACAAGAAGCAGGGCCAGAATAAACAGGGCCGGGTTGCTGCTAACCGATCCGGCAAGCAGATAGTTGGCGTTCATGAAGCAGCCGAAAAACGCCGCCATACCCACCAGTGTTTCCCCGGCGGCAACCACGTAGCTAAAAGTACCGGCATTGGGCAGCACCACATGCCGCAGAAACGATGCAAAATACAGGCCAATCGCCGTGCGGCGTCAGGCAAAATAAGGGCCATGATGCTATCTCTCTGAATGGCTACCACGCGCGCCGCCATCAAGAACCTGAAGCGGGCCGTTCATCCACAGGCAAACGGAAAGTTCATCGTAACTGCCGGGTTCCGGCACAAAGGACATCAATCCGATGCGAAACCACGCCCTGATCCTCGCCCTGTGCATATTGATCGTGCTCCCCGGTGCGTCCGGCTCGTCTTCGGCGCGCGCCAGCGGCCCCCACACGTTCGCCGGGCTGGAATGGTATACGCGCAGCGAACAGGGAGCGCCGCCTTCCGGCGGGTACAACCTGTGGTGGGATGGGCCGGAAGCGGCAGCCTTTGAAGACACAGATCGAGATGGGGAGGCCGATCAGGTGACCCTGCGTACCCATTCGGACGGCGGCACGTGGTACAGCACGGAGATGTTCACCAGCGATCCGGTCCCATATGGCGATTACTGTTTTTATGTGGATGCGGCGCTGGACGGGCTGGATGCGGCCCTTGTGTTTGGCATGTTTCTGTACGAAGACGACGCGCACGAGCTGGACATCGAGTTCTCGCTGTGGGGCGAGCCGGATGCCCCGAATAATGCCCAGTTTGTCGTCCAGCGCGGCGATGGAAAATCATACGCGAAGCGCTTTGCAATGGCCTTCGAGGGCGCCTACTCCACGCACTGCATTCGCTGGCAGCCCGATTCCGTCGTGTTCGAAAGCTATCACGGTCACACCACCGCGCCCGAAAATCGTCAGGCGATCTGGCGATACGACCGGTCCCTACGCGCCTTCGACGCGGAGCGCATTCCCCGCAGCGGGCAAACCACACTGATCCTCAACCTCTGGCTGGTCGATGGCGCGGGCGATCGGTTTGCCCCCGACCTCACCGGAGCGAGCGAAGTCGCCATCACCGGAATCACACATCCGGCACAGCCGCCCGCGTGATCTAGCGCGCTACTGTTTGGCCGCCAGCAGCAGGGTGATGTCGTCAAACTGCGGCGCATCACCCGCAAATAACCGGATTGCGTTCATGACGGCCTGATAGCCCTGCCGCACGCTGTCGGAATGGGCCTGAACTGCCTCAAGCAGACGTTCGCTTCCAAACTCCTCGCCGGAGAGGTTCTGCGCTTCCGTCACGCCGTCCGAATACATCACCAGCGTCTCGCCGGGAGCAAGCCGGGTTGTGTGCTCCGTCCAGGTCCGGTCGGGAAACAGGCCGAGCGGGATACCCGTTCGCTGAAGCGTGCGCGGACCGGTCCCGCCGCCCGATTCCAGCACGTAGGCGGGATTGTGCCCGGCGTTCGCATAGGTCAGCGTGCCGTCTGCCTCGATGACGCCGTAAAACACCGTCACGAACTGGTCGGAACGCGCGTCGCTCAACAGGCGCTCGTTAGCCGCGCATAGGGCTTGCGCAGGCGATTCAGGATAGTACAGCGTGAAGGTACGAATCAGCGTGCGGCTCAGCGCCATGTAAAGCGCCGCGCCGGTTCCCTTGTCAGACACGTCCGCGACAACAAGACCCAACCGCCCCGTCCCCAGATCGATGAAATCGAAAAAGTCGCCGGACGTTTCCCGTGCCGACACCAATCCGCCCGCCAGAGTCCACCCCGCGAAATCGGGCAGGTGATCCGGCATGAAGGTGGTCTGGATGCGCCCCGCCACGTCCAGTTCCTGAGCCATGCGCTGCCGCGTGAGCGCTTCCCGGTGCGCCTGCACCCGGTACAGCGCCGAGCCGATCTGCGAGGCAAGCGCCTGCACCGCCGCCAGCGGATCAAGAAGGCGGCTGCCTTTCGGACGCAGCAGGTAAATGCCGCCAACGCACTGCGGCGAGCCATCGTCAGGACCGCCCGCCGTAATCCTGACGACGATCGCGTGACCATACACGCTGTGTGTGCCCGGCAAGATCACGTCGCGTTCCAGCGTGAAGCTCTCGCCAGACTGGCACAATCGTTCCCATACGGAGGGATCGACGGGCAGCCGTCCCGGTGAGGACAGCACCGCAAAGGGCGCCACGCCAAGCGTCTGAGCAGCACCGGGACGGTCGAACAGGCGAATTTCGTACCGCGCGTTGGGGAACATCCGCGTGACGTGCGCAGTCAGAATATCCGGCAGCAGCGTGCCATCCGGCGGCGCTTTGATGATCGCCTCGCCCAACGCCTCAAGCTCGGTCATCTCGCGGGCCCGCTGGCGGCTGCGCGTATTGGCGATGCTGAGGCGGTACGCGAGGAAGTCCACCAGCACCACGCCGCCCATGTAGAAAAAGAAGATGCCCGGGCTGGCCTCGGTATAAAGCAGCGCCGCCAGGATGCCAAACGGCGTGACACAAATGCTCAGCGCCCCGACCAGCAGCCACCAGCGCCGCATGCTACCCGGCGTCGCCCCGGCCTGGAAATGATTGATGTACCGGATAAGCGGGTATAACAGCAGCACGTTCAATACCAGAGCGACCAACGCCGCCAGCGCCGCCGGAGCGATATCGCGCACGTCCAGGCCAGACAGCGGATAAGCGCCGCCTGCCGCTTCGTAAACGACCAGCGCCACCGCGCTGGCGAATATCTGATTCCCAACACCCTGCGTGATTCCCGACAGCGCCAGCCAGAACAGATTTCGCCCCAACTGCCGCTGCTGCCATACGGTGCGCAGTCCGATCACGATCTGCGCGATCACGCCCAGCCACAGCACCGTCGGGCCATAGAGGAGAATCGCGCCCCACAGTGCGATTTCAGACAGCGATCCGCTCGTGGGGATATCGGGCACGTCGTCCTGTTCGATGTAGATCACGATCGGCAGCCAGTCCATCGTGATTTGCGCCGCCAGCAGCACCAGGAGAGGCAGCCAGTGATCCGCTATCACGTCGGGCTGCGTGACAGCCACCGTCCACACGACCGCAATCAGAGCGGTTGGCCCGGTGAAAAACAGCGGGATCATCTCCATAAAGGCCGTAACCCGTTCGTACTCGTCCAGTGTGTTTAAGGATGGGCGCAAACGAATGGCTGTATTCCACAAGCGATCCCTTTGCATCGGCCAGTCTCCTGATTCCGGCATAATACAGCAGTCTGGTTCAACACCTTGTGTCTAGTGTAAACCGAACTTCATTGTTCCCGGCTGCCGGGATTTTTACCAGGGGAAAGTTCACAGCCGCCACGGTGAGCCATACAAAAGGCCCTCTGCCGAACTGCGAGGGCCTTTTTGCTGTTCGTTTACCGGAACCGCCTGCGGGGTTTCCTCCCGCCGATCGGTGCGCCTAGAGCGGCGCGCTGCCGTTCGAAGGCGGAATGTTTTGGTTAAGGTGGAACAGGTTCGTCGGGTCGTAGCGTGTTTTGATGGCCACCAGCCGGTCCCAGGTCTTTTGCGGATAAGCGTCATGCACGCGCGCCGCGCCCTCGTCGCCAATAAAGTTGACGTAAGCGTCGGCGCTGCCCTTGCTGAGCGCGTCAGATAGATCCTTGACCCAGGCGGCGTGCACGGATGCGTCGTCGGTGGGACTGTAGAGCGTCGCCACGTTCACCATGATCCGCCGCTGGCGATAGCCGAATGCAGTCGCGTCGTCCGGCACGCGCGCCATCGCGCCGCCCAACACGCGGATCTGCACCACGGACATATTCGCGGTGGATTGCTTCAGGCGCTCGATGGCCAGCTTTGCATCCTGCACGTCGAACGAATCCACGAAGAGGGTCCGCGCAGTGCCGACCGGATGGTATCCCCCCTCCTCGTGCGGGTAGATCTCCGGGTAATGCATCGAGCGCACCATGTCGGCCAGCGGCGTCGTCAGCGCGCGGAACGGCGCGATGGCGCGCTGTCCGGCCTCGACCTCCCCGGCATAGACCAGCATAGCCATCACGATCAACTGGCCGTGATACTCGCTCGGCAGGAAGGGGAACGGCGGCGCGACCATCACGTTGGCAATGGTCGAGAGTTCATCCGGCGCAGCCTCTGCCGCCGCGACAAACCCGCTGATGACTTCCGGCGTCGCGGGCAGCAACAGCATCCCACCGACAATCGTATCCACGTCGTGCAGGCGGTACTGGAACCGCGTCACCACCCCGAAGTTGCCGCCCCCGCCCCGGATGGCCCAGAAGAGATCCGGGTATGTCTCGGCATCCACCTGAAGGATCTGGCCGTCGGCGGTCACGATCTCAGCCGCCAGCAGATCGTCAATCGTCAGGCCGTACTTGCGCGCGAGGTATCCGAACCCGCCGCCCAGCGTGATACCGCCAATGCCCACCGAACCCGTGTCCCCAAAGCCGGTCGCCAGCCCATAAGCCGATGCCGCCGACGTGTATTCGCCTGTGGTCAGGCCCGCCTCGGCCCACGCCGTATGGCGTTCGGGATCAATGTCGAGCGACCGCATGTCTCCCAGATCAAGCACGATGCCCCCATCCGAGACGCTGTGCCCGGCGCTGCTGTGTCCGCCGCTGCGGATCGCCAGCTCCATGCCCGTTTCGCGCGCAAGCAGCACCACATGCGCCACATCGTTCGCATCCGCTGCCCGCACGACGACCGCCGGGTGCCGGTCGAAGCCTCCGTAGAAGGTCGTGCGCGATTCATCGTAGCCGGGTTCGCCCGGCGCAATCACGCGCCCCTTGATCGCTGCGCGCAGGTCTGGAATTGAAAGCTCTTGCGCAGCCGCACTGCCGTGCGAACCGCTGCCTGCGCGGCTCGTGGCGCTCATGTTATCAAGTGACATCATTGCTCTCCTGTTAGCCGAACACCGTGATACTGTTCTAGACAGCCGAGAACCGGATCGATCCTTTCGGCATTCAATCAGGGCGATGGTCGAGGGCGATGCGCGCTGAAGCATCCTCGGGTTGCAACCGATCAGCGGCCCGTACAAACATAAAAGTCTGCACATGGATAGCACAGACGTTCTACTTAATAAAGTATATGATTTTCTTCCAAAATGTCAACAATAGACTCAACCTATCTGATGCCGCGCACTGTAACCCGGGGCAGCTCGACGGGGCGTTTGCTTGCTCGCGCAGCCCCCGCCAGCCAATGTTTGATCGCCTTGATCGTTCTGCTATAATTGGCCGCCATGGACGCAATCAAATGGCTCATCGACTTCGTTTTACACATTGACACGCACCTGACCGAACTGGTGACCGATTACGGCATGCTGACCTATGGCGTGCTGTTCGCTGTGATCTTTGCGGAAACAGGGTTCGTCGTTACGCCGTTTTTGCCGGGCGACTCGCTGCTGTTCGCGGCAGGCGCAATTGCCGCGTTGGGTTCGCTGAACATCTGGCTGATCGTCGGTGTGCTGGCGATTGCGGCCATCGTGGGCGATACGGCCAACTATTGGATCGGGCATTTCTTCGGGCATAAGCTCGTAGACAACCCGCGTATCCGGTTCATCAACCAGGACCACATCGACAAAACCGAGAAGTTCTACGCCAAGCACGGCGGGAAAACGATCATCCTGGCGCGTTTCGTCCCCATCGTGCGCACCTTTGCCCCGTTCGTGGCAGGTGTTGGGACGATGCACTACGAGAAGTTTCTGCTCTACAACGTCATCGGCGGGTCGCTGTGGGTGGCGATCTTTACCCTGGGCGGCTACTTCTTTGGCAACATGTCGATCATCAAGAACAACTTCCACTACACGATCTTCGTGATCATCGGCCTGTCGCTGGTTCCGCTGGCGTACGAATACATCCAGAACAAGCGTCACTCCAAAGTGCAGGGTGTTGATCAAGCGGTGTTGGAGAACGTGGTCAACGAATAAATCCGCCCACCCGGCTTGAAGGCTGCCCCCGGAGACCGTTGCAGCCCCCTCATACGATCGATTCCGCGCCTGGACACACCGCCTCGTTGGCGGCGCACCGGGCGCGTATTGTTTTTAGGCTCCCCGGCGTTCACTGCGCAGATCGACGTTCGTTTTCCGCCAGGACGATGATCCGGTCCTTTTCGCCAAACGTGACCTTAACCGATTTTTTGGGGTTCGCCACGACGCCATAGCCCTTGTCGGGATCGTTGGCATCCGCGTGCAGCCGGTAGCCGATCGCTGTCTCATTGCGCCACAATGCCGCCGTCAGCACGGTATAAAAGTTCACCGGCATGCCCGGCTGCACGTAGTCGGAAGCGGGATTGAGGTACACTTCCGCTCCTTCCGCGTCGAACACATCCTCGAAGACGGCGTGAAGCTCGCGGTTCTCGGAGATCTGCGCCAGCAGCAGGCTCGACAGCTTGCCGCTGACGATGAAGTCGTCCGCCTGGGTGACTTCGGCCAGATCGCGGTTGCGCTCGTCGAGCATCTCGCTGACGATGGAGAACCGCTGCGAGGACTTCCCCGCAATATCCCGCAGGTGCAGCAGCGTGACCAGCGTGCGCGCATCCGCTTTTTGCATCGGCAGCGCGTCGGAATACGACAGCACGATGACGTGCTGGTACGTCTTGACGCCGAGAGCGAGCAGCGTACGGCGGTCGGTCGTGTTGCCCTGCTTGAACTCCAGGGATGCGTTAGTGAGCTGGCTGCCCAATGCGCTGACTGTTCCCCCGATGTCCGGATCTTCCGCAACAACGGTGATCAGCGATCCGGGAGCCACATAATGATCCAACTCTACGACGACCGTGGACGCGCGCCAATTCCATCCAAGCACCAGCGTACGCTCGGGCTGGAGCACAACGGGCGGGCAGCACACGATGGCATCCGTATCCACCGCCGGGTCCTTGATGCCCGACAGCCGGATCGTGTCGTCGTCTTCGGACAAGGCGATGATGAGGTCTCCGTCCTGAATACAGGTATCCATTGGCGGGTTCAGTTTTGGCCCGTCCCCTTTGAGACGAATGCCCACAACCGCCGAGTCCTCATAGGCGAACAACGCCTCGCCAAACGTTTTGCCCATCAGATCAGGCTCCGCCTGGAAATAGATCTCGTCCCCCTCGAAGTTCAATAACTCGGTGTAAACCGTGGATAGGCCCGAACGGCGGCACGTCTGGGCGATGATCCGTGATGTTAGGCGTCCCACGAGCACCAGCTCCGCCTCGTCCCCGGCGGCCAGCCGCGCCGCGTCCAGGTTATGCGGATCGTGGATCTCGGCCACAATCAGGTACGGCTCGGTCCGGCGGCTGCGATTGTTCACGATCGCCAGCATGACCTTGATCACCTGCGCGTCCGGGTCATTGTCGTCGGGCTCCAGCACGATAATCGAGCGGGCGGCGTTCAGGTTCACGAGTTCGAGATCGAAGTGATCGATCGGGCTGCCGCTACGGCACACGACGCGCGTATGGCCGTTGGAGTGGATCTTTTCCTGGATCTCATCCTCCATTTCCACCTTGTCTTTGTCGCCCAGGATCACGATGCACGACCTGGATTTCGGCTGATTTTCGTTTGCGATCATCAGCTCTGAAATAATGGTGAAAATGTGCTCGTTCCAGCCGAGGATGACAGTGTGGTCGCGTTCCAGCACGCGCGAGCGGCCCTTGCGCAGCGAGTGCAGCCGGTCCTCGATCCCGGTGACCAGGATGCCGATCAGGATGCTCACCATGAACAGGCTGCCCAGCGTGATGAACAGCATCGCCAGCAGAAAAGGAACCGATCCGGCGTCGGTCGCCACCGGATTGGGCGTCAGCGCCTGAAAGAGAATGTCCCAAAATATCGTCAGCGGCTTCAGACGGTGCTCGCCGTCGACCAGCCACACCACCAGCGTCGTGAGCGCCACCAACAGCGCCGATGCCAGGCCCAGCCATCCCCCCAACGCAATGGGCCCTCTGGATAACGTGTTGTCGAATGCATATCTAAACCGTTCCCGCCAGGTCACCTTCATCTGTGGAAACCTTCTTCCCCGGTGTGCCGTTCCACCTTGCCACTCAATCACCCTGCTGCTCTCCCACCCCACTGAGGGAAACGCGGGAAAAAGACACCAACATCATAGCGAACTCTGGCAAACTCATCGAAATCTTAGGGACCACTGTTAACTGAGCCGGATCGGTGCACGCCCAGCCGCAAGGTCGCTTGACTTCGAGCGCGCTCTAAGTGGTAGAGTGTAGTTATGCGCGAAAGAGTTTTTGCCACACGGAGTATAAGATGACCACAACACCTATGATGCGTTCATTGGGGCGTTCAGGAATCGAAGTCAGCGCAGTCGGCCTCGGCTGCTGGGCCATCGGCGGCCCCGTCTGGTCGGGGGAAACCCCCATCGGCTGGGGTGAAGTAAACGACAGCGAGTCGATCCGCGCCATCCAGCATGGGCTGGAACTGGGCGTCACGTTCCTGGACACAGCAGACGTTTATGGCACGGGCCACAGCGAGCGGATCGTCGCACAGGCGCTTGGGGATCGCCGCCAGCAGGTCGTGATCGCCACCAAGTTCGGCAACCTGTTCAACGAAGAGACGCGCCAGGCCAGTGGGACCAGCGCCACGCCGGAGCACATCCGCAGCGCCTGCGAAGCCTCGCTCAAGCGCATGAATACGGACTACATCGACCTGTACCAGTTTCACATCAATGAGTACCCGGCGGCAGACGCACCGGAGGTCCGCGACACGCTGGAAAGCCTCGTCGCAGAGGGCAAAATCCGCGCGTATGGGTGGAGCACCGACTTCCCTGAGCGCGCTCGCGTCTTTGCCGAAGGACCGAACTGCACGTCCGTCCAGCTCCAGTTGAACGTGCTGGAAGACAACGCCGCCATGATTGCCGTCTGCGAGCAGTACAATCTGGCCGCGATCAATCGCGGGCCGCTGGCGATGGGCCTGCTCACCGGCAAGTACTCAGCCAGCTCGCACCTGGGTACCGACGACGTGCGCGGCGAAAACAGCCCGGAATGGATGGCCTACTTCAAGGACGGCAAGCCGCACCCCGAGTGGCTGCGCAAGCTCGAAGCCATCCGCGAGATTCTGACCAGCGGCGGGCGCACACTGGCACAGGGCGCGCTGGCGTGGCTGTGGGCGCGCAGCCCGCAGACCCTGCCGATCCCCGGCTTCCGCACGGTGGCGCAGGTGGACGACAACGCCCGCGCGATGCAGTTCGGCCCGCTGAAGCCGGAACAAATGCGCGAGATCGACAGCCTGCTGGCGCGCGACCCCGTCGTCTAGCGCCGATTGATTCGTCTCGAAACGCAAACGGACTCGCCGCCCAACCAGGGTTGCGAGTCCGTTTCAATGTCCGGCAAAATGCGCGTCAAAGATAATACTTGAGATGATTGGTTTCCGGCGCTTCGCGGTAGCGGCTCGGTGAGACGCCGACCACCTTCTTGAAGATGCGCGAGAAGTAGTACGGGTCGTCATACCCCACTGCGAGACTGATTTCGTGGATCGTCTGGTTCGTGATCGACAGCAGCATACACGCATGCTGCATCTTCAGGTGGATGAAGTAGTCCATCGGAGAATAACCGGTCTGCTCTTTGAACAGCCGCAAGAAATGCGATTTGGACAGCCGCGCGTGCAGCGCCATATCATCCAGCGACAACCGCTGGTCGAGATTCTGGCGCAAATACTCCAGGGTCTCGCGGATGCTGTGGAACTGGCTGGTGCGCAGCGTAGGTGAAAATGCGCGATTGTTGAAAAACAGCCCGCCGAGCAGGTGGTGCAGCGTCTGCGACGTATAGATCATCTGTTGGAGCACAAAGCTTCCCAGAAAGCTCCGGTAACACTCCTCGAATAACGCGCTGACGCCCCGGGCGGTTTCCGGCGCGACGCTCAGCGTATAGACGTCCGGCGGCAGTAAGTAGGCAAAGTAATCCGAGCTTGTGCCGGTAAAGTGGAGCCAGTGGATCGACCACGGGTTATTCTCGACTGCGCCGTAAACATGCGGCTCGCGGCGCGGAATAATCAACGCTTCGTGCTTACGCACGGATCGCCGCTGCCCGTTGATCTCAAACCATCCCTCTCCATCCATGCACAGAATGAGAATATGCTCTTCTGCACCGTCTTTGCGCTCGCAGTAGTGGTAGCGCGCGCGGGGGTACCAGCCGATGTCGGTGGGCAGCAGTTGGTGCAGCAGCGGGTTGGTTTTGAGGTCCTCAAGGATCTGGCGCGGAATGACGTAGAGGATCTGATCCTTGAATCCCTCCCTCAGCCGAATTGGTGACATTATCTCTCTCATGGGCCGCACTCTACTTCACAAATAGAACCCAAAACATCAGATAGTCCATTATACCATTCTTTATTCCATTGTTTGTTGCTGCGCGCCCTTGTACTCTACACAGTAGAGTGAAGGAGTTAGATATGAGTGCCAACCAAGCCGATAAAGTTATTGCCTGGGAATCTGAAGTCAAAATCCCCACCTACAAAATCGGGCAGCCGGACAAAAACCCGATGTTCCTTGAGAAGCGTGTTTATCAGGGCAGCAGCGGCGTTGTTTACCCCCATCCCATTACAGAACGCATTTTTGACGACAAAGAAGATAAAGCTTACACCGCAGTATTTCTTGAAAACCGCTATCTCAAAATTATGCTCCTGCCGGAACTGGGTGGCAGGGTTCAGATGGCGCTCGACAAAACCAACGGCTACCACTTCGTTTACTACAACGAAGTCATCAAGCCCGCGCTGGTCGGGCTGACCGGCCCCTGGATCTCGGGTGGCATCGAGTTCAACTGGCCCCAGCACCACCGCCCCAGCACCTTCGAGCCGGTCGATTACCGCATCAAAGACAACGCGGACGGCAGTTGGACCGTGTGGTTCAGCGAGATCGAGCGCATGTTCCGCACAAAGGGCATGGTCGGCTTTTCGCTCTATCCCAACCGCGCCTATCTGGAACTGAAAGTTCAGCTTTACAACCGCACCACCCTGCCGCAAACCTTCCTGTGGTGGGCCAACCCCGCCGTGCATGTCAACGACGACTACCAATCGGTCTTTCCGCCGGACGTGCACGCCGTCATGGATCACGGCAAGCGCGACGTATCCGACTTTCCCATCGCCACCGGCACGTACTACAAGATGAACTACTGGCCCGGCACAGATATCTCGCGCTACAAGAATCTCCCCGTGCCCACGTCATACATGGCCTACCACTCCGATTTCGACTTCCTCGGCTGCTACGACCACGGCCAGCAAGCCGGGATGATGCACGTCGCCAATCACCACACCGTGCCCGGCAAAAAGCAGTGGACCTGGGGCTGCGGTGACTTCGGGCAGGCGTGGGATCGCCAGCTCACCGACGAAAACGGCCCGTACATCGAGCTGATGTGCGGCGCTTACACCGACAACCAGCCGGACTTCTCGTGGCTGATGCCGGGCGAAACGAAGCAGTTCACCCAGATCTTCATGCCGTATAAGGCCATCGGCGCGGCGAAAAATGCCTCGAAAGACGCCGTGCTCAACCTGG
Source organism: Aggregatilinea sp. (assembly GCF_036822615.1). Classification (NCBI taxonomy): domain Bacteria; kingdom Bacillati; phylum Chloroflexota; class Anaerolineae; order Aggregatilineales; family Aggregatilineaceae; genus Aggregatilinea; species Aggregatilinea sp. The sequence goes on from NZ_DAISHJ010000011.1 coordinate 87,376, forward strand.
AATTCAGCGACGGCAAAGCACGGTTTGGCGTCTACATCACTGCGCCGCGCACGGTGACCGTGCAGCTTCTGCGGGACGGCGCGCCCGTCTTCGAGCAGACCGCCGCGCTCGACCCGGAAAAGGCGCTGATCGAGTCCGTGGCGGTCGGCAATGAGGCGCGCCCGCAGCAGTTCACGTTGCGCGTGCTCGATGGCGAGCGCGAACTGCTGGCCTATACGCCCCTGCCCGACGACAAGCCCGACATCCCCGCGCCCGCGACGGCGGCCAAACCGCCCAGCGAGATCGACTCGAACGAAGCGCTGTACCTCAACGGGCTGCACCTGGAGCAGTACCGCCACGCGACCTACGAGCCGGAGACGTACTACGAGGAAGCCCTGCGCCGCGATCCGCTCGACAGCCGGGTGAACAACGCGATGGGCCGCCTGCTGCTGCGGCGCGGCAAGTTTGCCGACGCCGAAACCTGCTTCCGCACGGCGATCGCCAGCCTCACACGCCGCAACCCGAACCCCTACGACGGCGAGCCGACCTATAACCTGGGGCTGGCGCTGAAATATCAGGGACGATTTGCGGAAGCGTTCGACGCCTTCTATAAAGCCGTATGGAACGCCGCGTGGAAAAGTCCCGCGCACTTCGAGCTGGCCCGGCTTGCATGCCGCGACGGGCGCAGCGAGGAGGCGCTCGCCCTGTTGAGCGATGCGCTCGATACCAACGTTCACTTCCAACAGGCGCGCCACCTGAAGATTGCCGTACTGCGCCGCCTGGGTCGCAGCGCCGAGGCGCTGGCGGAAATTGACCGCAGCCTCAACCTGGACCGGCTGGACTTCGGCGCGTTGTACGAGCGGTTTCTGCTGGTGGATGATGCCGCCTACCGCGAGTTGATGCGCGGCTCCGTGCACAACTATATCGAGCTGTCGCTCGATTACGCGCACGCCGGGCTGTCCGAGGAGGCGATCCGGCTGCTGGACGAAGCGCCGCTGGACGATCCGATGGTGCGCTACTACCAGGGCTGGTACCACGCCCAGACCGGGGACGCGCAGGCAGCAGCGCGCTGTTTCGCGGAGGCCAAAACACTTCCGCCCGATTACTGCTTCCCCAACCGCATCGAGGCCGTGCCTGCGCTGCAAACCGCGATGGCCGCCGATCCGGCGGATGCCCGCGCGCCCTACTATCTCGGCAATTTCTGGTACGCGCACCGCCGCTATGAAGATGCCATCGCCGCGTGGGAAACCGCCGCCGGACTCGATCCGGCCTTCCCCACCGTGCAGCGCAACCTGGGCATGGCTTCCATGAACAAGCGCCAGGACCCCAACGCAGCCCAGGCCTACTACGAACGCGCCTTCGCGCTCGATCAGACCAGCGCGCGCGTGTTCTTCGAGCTGGACCAGCTCTACAAGAAGATCGGGGCCGATCCGGCGAAGCGGCTCGCGCAGTTGGAGCAGCATCTCCCGCTGGTCGATCAGCGTGACGACCTCACCATCGAGCGCGTGACGCTGCTCAACCTGCTGGATCGCCCAGCGGAAGCCCTGCATATCCTGACCACCCGCATCTTCCATCCGTGGGAAGGTGGCGAGGGCAAGGTCACCGGGCAGTACGTCGTGAGCCTCTTGCAGATCGCCCGGCAGCAAATCGCGGCAGGTCAATACGGGGCTGCGATCGAATCGCTGGAGCGCGCCCAGGTTTATCCGCACAATCTCGGTGAAGGTAAGCTCGCCGGGGCACAGGAAAACCACATCTTCTATACGCTCGGCCTCGCCTACGAGGGTCTCGGTGCGATCGAACGCGCGCGCGAATGCTTCGAGCGCGCCGCAGTCGGACTGTCCGAACCGACCTCGGCCATGTATTACAACGACCAGCCGCCGGACATGATCTTTTACCAGGGCCTCGCGCGGGAAAAACTCGGCAAGCAGGACGAAGCGCGCGACGTGTTTCAAAAGCTGGTCGATTATGGCCGCGCGCATCTGGACGACGAGATCAAAATGGACTATTTTGCCGTCTCCCTGCCCGACTTCCTGGTGTTCGACGAAGACCTGAGCCAGCGCAACCGGATTCACTGCCAGTACATGATCGCGCTCGGCTGCCTGGGCCTGGGTGACATGAACGGCGCGAACGAAGCGTTCACGGTCGTGCTCAACGCTGCGCCTGCGCATCAGGGCGCGATCATTCACCACGCGCTGATGCAGGACGTGATCGCCGGAGGCCAGCAGTGAACCGCCTCTCCGAAACGACATGGCACGACCAGCCCGCATGGGCGTTGGAAAGTAACGCGCTGCGCGTCGTCACCGTGCCGGGCATGGGCGCGAAGATCGTCTCGATCGTTCACAAAGAGGCCGGGCACGAGTGGCTGCTCGGCTCCGCCGACCGTCCCTTCCGGCCCGCTGACTACGGCGCATCGTTCGTCGCACAGGACATGAGCGGGTGGGACGAAATGTTCCCCACCATCGAGGCATGTCCCTACCCCGGCGACGGCCCCTTCGCGGGCAACGCGCTGCCGGATCACGGCGAGGTGTGGGCGCTGCCGTGGCAGATCGCGGAGACGCGCGGCGGTGCATTGACGCTGCAAGTCTCCGGGCGGGCGCTGCCTTACGACCTGATCCGCACGCTGTCCCTGGCAGACGCACACACGCTGCGCATGGATTACGCCGTGACCAATACGGGCGGCGCGCCGCTGGCGGGGATGTGGACCGCGCACCCCCAGTTCGCCGTCACAGCCGCGACCGAAGTGCGGCTGCCGCAGGAAGTCACGCAGGTGCTCGCCGTCACGCCGCTGCCAGACGCGGCTGCTGGCGCACACGTCGATTGGCCTGTCATGCCCGTGCGGGACGGCGAGCCGCTTTACCTGGATCGCGTCGGCCCGGCAGCGAACTGTCGATCGCGCAAGGTTTACCTGCTACCGGATCAGCATATCGCCTGGGCGATGCTGCTGGATACGGCCTCAAAGCGCTGGCTGCGGCTGGAATGGGATGCCGCGCTCGTGCCTTACCTGGGCATCTGGGAAGACGAAGGCCAGTACAATCCCACTCCGACCATCGCGCTCGAACCCTCGACGGGCTATTACGACAGTCTGGCACGCGCCTGGGCAAACAAACGGGTGCCCATCCTTGCGCCGGGCGAGACGCTCAAGTGGTCGCTGTACGTCCGGGTAGGGATGGAGCAATGACCCACCATGCGCTCACCAGTATCGCCGGGCGCGCAAAATCATAAGATAATCTATCAGTTCAGGATTTGATCTATTGTTGAGAACCGCGTCCAATGATAGCCTATGATAATGAAGTGCGGTTGTTGATCATGTGCAATAGAGTTTTGGTTATGCGTCGCCTAAAAAAGAAGTTAGTCCTGTCCACTGAGACGGCAGTCCTAAAAGGGTGTGCCGCCGCAGTACCCTCCGCTGTCAAACGAGCCGCAGCATCCACGCTTGAATACGGCATGGGCAATCCGGCTGGCAGGCTGTCGCATACCGCGCGCATATGTTCCACCCGCCGCACACATCCCAAACCGACCATTCACCAGTTCCTGCCCGATGTGCAAATACTCCATCCTCACGTGCAGGATGGAAACACAGCGATCGGGCGCTTTCACCAACCCGCAAATAGTACGATAAGGAATCTCAGGATAAGTCAAGCCAGTGCCAGGAGGTGTCGATGAAGTGAGGTGGCAATCGCACCCTGTTTTAGCCTTGCAATAGTTTATGATCAGGAGAGAGTTACAGATTATGAGTAAGAAACTAATCTCGATGTTCCTGCTGCTCACCCTGCTCGTCCCGGTGGGCATCGGCGGCAGCGTCATCGCACAGGATGATGATCTGCTGTTCGTGGCGATCAACAAGAGCGCCGACCAGCAGTACTTCATCGATCTGCAGAGCGCGTTCAGTGACGCGACCGAAGGCTTCGGCGGCGAAGCCCGCACCTTCGACG